>CAYJNJ010000007.1:0-60594 GCA_964371595.1 uncultured Bacteroidales bacterium
GCTAGGAAGACCTGAAGCCACAAGTGCCTGGGTAGTAGTCTGGCTGGAACCTGTTGCATTGGCAAACTGCAGGGTGTAATAAGCACTTAGCCTGACATTGCCGGTCTTCCTGAGGTCATACTGAATTGTCAACCCTTTTACTGTTCCAAAGTCAATATTATTGTAAGAGGTGTAATCCTTCGGATAAGCCCCGTTAAAACGGTAAACCTGGAGCATATCACGCATTTCACGATAGAAGGTAACCAACTTTACTGAAGATGAATTCGACAGTTTTTGCTGAAAACCCACTTCATAGTCGATGGTTTGTGTAGGTTTCAAACCAGGGTTATTGATTAAACCTGAAACATTATCAAAATAATAATATGTTGAAGGATCAGCGAAGACGCTGTTGGTCGGACGCTGGGTAAGTACATCATAATGGGCAAAGAACAATGCTTCATCCGAAATCGGGAAGGAAAAAGCGATACGGGGCATCACCGACCATTGTGGCGTATAATCTTGAAAAGCGCCAATCGTTGGCCTTTCGAGTGTCGGGTCAACCAGGTAAGGAGAAATCCCGGATCCCACATCAAGCGTGTTCGGGTCCTGGATTTCAGCTCCATCTGCATTGAACCAGTCATATTCATTACGGTAGCCCACAACCCGGGTTGGGTTATTAATATTATCGACGTATACAACATAATCTTCACCCATGTTTGAAGGATGGGAAACCTCATCTCCAGCTATAGTGTTAACTTCACCAACTGTAAGCGCTTCGTAGATCAGGAAAGGATCTTTCAGCATCATCTGGTTGGCATCAAACCGGTCGGCCCTGAGACCCACGTTAAAAATAAGGTCGCGGAAGGCAAATTTATCCTGCAGGTAAAAAGCCATGTAATTAGGCTCATAAGCACCGATCGGACGGGTATAGTTTCCATTTTCATCCTGCTGGTTGAAGAAATCCTCAAAGCTCGACTGGGTGGTCATTTTATTCCCCTTGTAGTCATATCCGTAATAGTTGACATAAGATCCCCGCTCACCGCTGGGGCGATCGTTCAGGAGTTCATCAGCACTGAAAAGGTCTACTGAGAAAAGCTCTTCACCATAGTACTTGGTGTGCATCACACCGTTTTTATCATAGTAATTGATCGAATTGGTATTGAAATCATAGGAGTCAATATCAATGAAGTCAATGCCATCAGTCGGCAATCCAAGCCTCTGCCTGAGGTTGTAATCGAATGTCCTCTGGGATAATTCGTCATATTTCCTGTAATACTTGATCGTATCCAGGTTGGTACCTTCAATAACTACCGGATTTTCGATGTCCAGTTCTGTTATATGGAAATTAGTAATACTTCTCATCAGTGTCCAGAAAGCTGCCGGGGAATAGCCATAACCGCGGTCACTGCGCTGATCATACTGGAAACCGAACTTGAACTCGTGGTCACCGACGTCCATTGCACCGGAAACGTTTACCGCAAACTGGGTATTGTCATATTTGCCGTAGCCGGTTTGAATGGCACCCGGAGCAGCCCACAGGCCATAAACATCACCAGGGTTCTGGCCGTTCAGTAAACCGCCTCCAAGCTGGATCTGGTCGGTATTCATATAATAGAACGACTGGCCTTCAAACATTTCATAATAAGTCCTGGTATAATTTGCAGTCAACGGGTTGAAATCAAACGGTTCAAAATCGACCAGGGTATCATAATCCCAGCTGTTTAAAATGTATGCCTGCTCATAATAATTACCATTCACAGTGTCAGAGCCGATTTCATAAGTAGATGATTTATAAGTCGTGTATTTACCAAGGTAACCATATTTAAAGAGATCATCTCCATGGTCAGGATCCTCATTGTAGCCATTAGTACTGGTGAAGTCAGCCTGTATGGAATAGTAGACATTTTTAATGAACGACGTACTCTCCTGGTCTGAGGGGAACCGCTGGGTGAACCGGCCATAAACCCTCCAGGTGTTATTGACGGAATGTACGTTCTTATTATAATTAAAGAGCGAATTATAATAATTGAAGTTATTGGAATTCTGCGAATTATATGATCCGCCGAACGTCAGGTTAATGGTTTCTGTCGTCCTGATATCGATTTTGCCGGAAAGGCTTAAATCATAATTACTGGTATTCTGCGTAGTTTTAATTTTTTCCAGGTTCTCCATTTCTGTGAAAAGGACATTCTGGTAAGTTCCAAAAGCGCCTGAAGCCGGCCTGAGGGGATTCTCCTCTATAGAACTAAGGTAACTGTCTTCAGCTTTATATAAATCGGTACCGATAGGATTTCCATCCTGGTTATAGTTAAAATCGCCGGCGAGGAAAAACCCGAGAAGCGAGGTGGTCCTGTTCCCTTTTTCATCTTTCCTGGAGAACAAAGGTCCGTTAATATTAAGGCCTACCCTGTTATACCCAAAGGCATCCAGGAATTCTGAACTTTCAAGCTCGATACCTGCGCCGAATTCACGGGAAGGACCTTTAGTAGTAACGTTGATGATACCACCGGTGGCATCGCCGTACTGTGCAGGCACCCCGCCAAGTACCACGTCGACCTGTTCAATCGCAGAGGCAGGCAGGTTTGAAGCGCCCCTCACCCTGATCCCGTCGATGTACATTACTGTTGCGTCTTCACGGGCACCCCTGACACGGCCACGCTCACCGTCAGCCGAGTACACACCCCCTACCGTAGAGGCAATGGAGTTAGCCGACCGGTTAGGCATCTTGGCAATTTCCTCAGAAGTAACCGATGCCCCGGAAGTAGTCTGGTCTTTCGAAATCAAAGGCACAGCGTATTCTTTGACCTCAAATTCCGTAAGCATCTGCGCGGTCGACTCCATTTCTATATCGAGAAACTGGATATTGTCGGCGGCAATGGTTACACCTTTATACATGGTGGGTTTATATCCCACATAGGTAGCTTTTACATCATATTTGCCCGGGGGAATTGGCTTGATCATAAAATTCCCGTCGAAATCGGATGCAGAACCACCAACGTTGGTCCCTCCGACTTCTACCACAATGTTCACAAACGGGAGTGGTTCCCGCGTGACTTTGTCAAGCACTTTGCCTTTGAGAGCACCTGATTGTGAAAAAACTAACAAGTTGGCAGACAGTATAATGCCAATAGTGAAGAGTAACTTTCTTAACATACCATACAAGTTTATGTTAGGTTATAGATTGCGCGATTTTGAAGCGGGTAAAGTTATAAATAAATTGTTCTGTTCGTTAAAAATTCTTAAAACTGAAATAAAAATATTCTCTTTACGTTATATGTGCCTAAATGTAAGGCCTGTTAAGGATTTCAGAGTATATCACCGCCCTTCTCAGGTCGACTTTTTCGAGCCATTCTTCCCTTTCCTGATCTCCTTCCGGGTCCTTCTTTTTGTCAATTTCCGCCGGCTTAAAATCCGCCATCCTGAAGTGCTTGTCCATCTCTTCAATTGAATAAATACCACGCTTGTTATATTCTTTTTCGAAGGAGGTTTCCTGCAAAACGGGCGACATTCCATCTGTCATGATGGTAGGGATTTCCGGGACAGGTTCCGGTTGAATGGCCGGAACTTCGCCGAGCAAAATTTCCTGCCATGTCGGGGCAGTACCAGGATCGCTTTTTGGGGCAGGCCTTCCCTGCATTTTCCGGTCAGCTTCCGCCTTTTTCTGCTGTTTCCGGTAAAACGCAAAAGCCACCCATGCGATTAGCGCAATGATATAAATAAAATCTTCCATGGCTGAACATTTCTGGTTGCGATAAAAGTAGTAAAATCGCGGAAAGGTAATAATAAATAATCAGTTAACGGCTTTTGATAATCAGTTTACGGCAGAAATATCGTCGATAAATTCCTGATTATAAATTAAATATGATTTCCATCATTTTATCCTTTTTTCTCCTCGAAACCGGGATCCGGGTTCCGTCATTCATCAGGATATACCCGCCGTCCTGCCTGACATAACTTTTGATGTACTTTATATTAACAAGGTGTGATTTATGGGGACGGATAAAATTATAAGGGCTCAACAAGTCTTCATTCTCTTTTAACGTTTTGGAGATCAATAATTTTCTTCCGTCAAGAAAAAAGAAATGCGTGTAGTAGTTATCGGATTCGCATCTGACAATATCATCAACATCAATCACATGGATCATTTCAGCAGTGGAAAGTATGATTTTCTGGCTCCTTTCCTCCTGCATTTCAGATCCCTTTGAATTGCTATCCGGGTTTTTATTCTTATTCCTCTCTGCCTTTTTCCTGGCAACCCTCTCAACCGCCTCCACAAGGTCCTGTGGAATGACCGGTTTTAACAGGTAATCAAGCGCACTGTACTTGATAGCTTTAATTGCAAACTGGTCGAAGGCTGTAGTGAAAATAATTTCAAAGTCGATTTCTTCCATCTCCTCGAGTAACCTGAACCCGCTACCATCGGGCATTTGAATATCCAGGAATATAACATCCGGATGATGCTTCCTGATCTCTTCGACACCCTTGCGGTAACCGTCGGCTTCGGCTACTACCTCTACTTCCGGGCAGTATTTTTCCAGCAGGCGGCGCAAAGTTTCCCTCGACATTTTCTCGTCTTCGACTATGATCGCACGTATCATGTTCTGAGCTTTTAAGTTTCTTTATACTGAATGGTGAATTCTACCAGGGTACCTGCAGGCTCACCGGTCCCGTCCTTCAGGTCAGTGATTTTAACAGAAAAGTTTTTCCTGTTTTGCCGGTTAAATATCTCAATCCTTTCCTGTGTGATCATCATGCCTCTCGGCTGCCGTTTTATCCCTGAATTGTTCCTTATCTCAATCGCTTTTTCCCTTCCAATCCCGTTATCTTTTATGGAACAAAGCAAAGTGGCCGAATTGATTTTCCTGAATGAAATTTCCAAATGGCCCCTCTTCGGGCTGTTCACAAGCCCATGGATAATGGCATTTTCAACATAAGGCTGAAAAAGCATCGGGGGGATTTCCACAAATTCTTCATCAATCGCTGGGTCCCGGAGGATAGCATAATCAAACCTGTCGTCAAATCTGAGCTTTTCCAGGTCGATGTAATAAGTCAGCGCTTTCATCTCATCTTTGAGTGTGATCATCGATGCAGTAGAGTTGGCCAGGATCATCCGCATCAGATGCGAGAATTTTGCCAGGTAATTCACGGCCTTATCGGTATCGTTTGCCAGCACAAAGTTCTGGATGGCATTCAGGGAATTGAAAATAAAATGAGGGTTCATCTGCAGGCGAAGCGCCTTTTGCTCAAGCTCAAAGATTTGTTTTTCAATAGACAGCATTTTCTTTTCCACCGTATGTTTCCGCCTGATGGTCCTGATCCTGATGAGGATCACACTCCAGAGGGTTGCCACCGCCAGGACGAGAATGGCCAGCCTGAATATCCAGCTTTTCCACCATGGCGGGCGGATAATGACCGTCAGGCTAATGCCCTCATTGTTCCAGACCCCATCGTTGTTCGACCCGGTGACGGTAAAACGGTAACTACCGGGATCAACCTTCCGGTAATCTGCCTTGCGGTTTCCGGCCCCTGTGAAAACCCATTCCTGGTCATAATTTTCAAGCTTGTACCTGTAAAGGTTTTTGGGTGGATTGGTAAAATCAAGGGCTGAAAATTCAATAGAAAAGAAATTCTCATTATACCCAAGCCTGATGATTTCACCGTCGTCAATATCGGTTTCAATTAAATCATTCAGGATCCAAACCCTGGTGAAAACCATTCTTGGCGGTACCATATTGCGGGTAATTTCATCCGGGTGAAAGATATTTATCCCGTTCATTCCACCGAAAAACATTTCTCCTTTTCTGTTTTCGAAATAGGCCCCTGCATTAAATTCATTGCCCTGCACGCCATCTTTTGTATCATAATTCACAAAAGTCCCGTTCTGCTTGCTGAATTTCGTGATCCCCCTGTTGCTTGTGATCCAGAGGTTCCCGGCGTCATCTTCCAGTGTGGAATAGATCACATTATTCGGTAAGCCGTCGTGCTCGGAATAAATCGTAAACTCTTCCTTAACAGGATCAAAGCGGTTAAGCCCCCCCCCCATAGTACCGATCCAGAAAAGCCCGTCCTTATCCTGGAAAATAGACAGTATCCTGTTGCTGCTAATAGAATTGGCGTTGGCAGGGTCATTATGGTAAATGACAATTTTCAGCAGGTCAGGGCTTATTTTGTTCAGCCCGTGGCTGGTCCCCAGCCAGAAATACCCTTCCCTGTCTTCAAAAATGCTCCAGACCCTGTTATCGCTCAGTTGCAGGCTGCTCTTCCGGTCAGCCGACAGATTTATCAAACTTTCATCTGCCGGGTTAAAAATACTGACCCCTTTACTGACCGTTCCGATCCATATCCTGCCATTCCTGTCGGCATAAGTCGATAAAATATTATTTTCTGCAATGGATGCAGGGTTTGACGGGTCATTATAATACCTCCTGATCTTCCCGGTATTCCTGTCGATACGGTTTACCCCTTCGCTTTCGGTCCCTATCCAGATATAACCGGAACTATCCAGCGAAATTGCCCTTATTTTATTACTTGACAGGCTATTAGGATCTTCAGGATCATGTTGTATCAGGGAAAATTTTTCGGCCGACCGGTCAAAGATATTTACACCTCCATACGTAGCGATCCATAAATTGGAAGTTTCATCTTCCAATACAGCATAAACTATGTTATCTGATAAGCTGTTCGGATTATCAGGATCGTGCCGTATATGGGTAAACCTGCTGGGGCTCATATCGACTTTGTTAAGCCCTTTATAGGTCCCGATCCATAAGGTCCCGGCCTGGTCCTGGTAAAAACTCCTGATGTCCGCATTGCTGAGGTTGTTGATATTTCCTCCTGCTTTATAGGCTGTAATGGTTTTCAGGTAGGGATCGTAAACATCCAGGCCTTGCGACGTCCCGATCCAAAGCTGCCCTTTTTTATCAAACAGCAAAGCATTCACCTGGTTGCCGGAAAGGCTCCGTTGCCTGTCATTCCCGGAACACAACCTGCTTATGGTCCCGGTCTCTGGCTCAATGGTAAAAACGCCGTTCAGGGTAGCTGCATACAGCAGGTTATCCGGACCAATGATAAGGTCCTGGACATAGTTGGCCCTCCTGCTTTCATATGATTGAACCGAATTGTCCAGGTTGAATTCCTTGAAATCATTTTTAACCGGATTATAGCGATGGATCCCATTATGGGTAGAAATCCAGATAATCCCTTTCCTGTCTTCGGTAACGCGGGTTACAAAATTTGTGAAAGAAGTATCAGCATCACGCTTGTTAAAATTAAATGAAATGAATGACTTCTGGCTTTTATCGTAACGGCTGAGCCCAAATGCCGTACTGATCCATATATAGCCCCTGCTGTCCTGGAAAAGATGCGTAACCTGGTTATTTTTTAATGAATTTGTCCGGTCAGATTTATGCATAAACAGCTCGATCCTGCCGGAATTACGCTCGAGTATATTCAATCCTTCATCGGTGCCGATCCAGATATTTTTCTCCTCATCTTCAAGCAAAGCATTGATCGTAGGATTGCTTAAGCCATTGGTAGTATTATAAACTATGAAATCATAACCGTCGTATTTGTTCAGCCCATCCCAGGTCCCGATCCAGATAAAGCCCCTGGAATCCTGCATCAGGCAAAAGATGGAGTTTTGAGACAGGCCCTTAACTGTAAGTGTGTTTTCAGTGGAGATGCGGTCAAATTTGGCATTGGCCTGCTGACCGCCAGCAATATCCGGAAAAATTAAACTGGCTAATAAAATGAAAATCAAGGGAATCAGACTGTTTGCCCCGAAAGGCACAACATCCGGGCACCGACAAATGATCCGCTTAATCAGTATATTACCCACTCATTTATAAAATTACAGCTAAATTAAGGTTTTTACCTTCCGGATTAACGAAATAACAATTCCATCTGATACGTTGTACAGTCAGGCATTCGGTTGGCATTGATAACCATGCGCAATTTGAGTACTTTTGCCTGAAAATGTGAATTTTTTAATATTAATGATGATGAAAATCAGGATATCAACCCTTTCTGCCCTGTTGCTATTTATCCCTGCCCTTGTATCGGTAACCGGGTGTGATAAAGATGACGGTGACCGCATGCCCCTTCCTCCCGTAAATATTACGATTGATCCCAATTCTACCATATACAGTGAAATCAATATTGTAGGAGGCTGGATGTACCTTGGGGAACAGGATGGAATTGAATCGCCGAGCCGGGGAATCATCGTTTACCGGATGTCGACCGACCAGTTCATGGCTTACGAAAGGACCCCGCCTTTTAAGCCCGACAGTTGCTGCAATGCTGCCCAGACCATTTGTACCGCTCTGGTAGTTGACTTTCCTTATGTTATCGATACCTGTAGCCAGTCGAAGTACATCATATTAGACGGCTCACCAATAGAAGGCCCCTCGAGCATGACACTCGGCATCTTTGTCACGGAATACTACGGCGACCTGCTGTATATACACGACTAGGAAATGTTGAATTTTGAATGTTGAATTTTAAATTTTGAATTCGGGCTTTAATTCAACATTCAACATTCAACATTCAACATTAATATCGGTAATGGTCCGGCTTATACGGTCCATCCTTCGGTACCCCAATGTAATCAGCCTGCTCATCCGATAATTTGGTAAGCTGCACGCCGATATGCTCAAGGTGCAGGCGGGCCACTTCTTCATCAAGCTTTTTAGGCAGGCGGTAAACGTCTACAGGGTAGTCGTTCTGCCATAGGTCGAGCTGGGCCAGGGTCTGGTTGGTAAAGGAATTGCTCATCACGAACGAGGGGTGGCCGGTTGCACAGCCCAGGTTCACCAGTCGCCCTTCAGCCAGGAGGTAAAGACAGTTCCCTTCCGGGAAAATGTACTTATCGACCTGGGGTTTTATGTTGATCTTCTTAATCCCTTTGAATTCGTTCAGCTTATTTACCTGGATCTCGTTATCGAAATGGCCGATATTGCAAACGATCGATTCGTCATTCATGCGGCGCATATCTTCAACGGTAATGACATCTTTGTTCCCGGTTGTGGTCACAAAGATATTTCCACGGGGGAGTGCGTTTTCCAGCGTATTCACTTCAAATCCTTCCATAGCGGCCTGGAGGGCGCAGATCGGGTCGATCTCGGTGACGATCACCCTTGCCCCGTATGATTTCATTGACTTAGCACATCCTTTGCCAACGTCGCCATAACCAAGCACAACGACGACCTTGCCGGCAAGCATGATGTCGGTGGCGCGCTTGATGCCGTCGGCCAGTGATTCGCGGCAGCCGTAAAGGTTATCGAATTTTGATTTCGTTACGGAATCATTAACATTGATGGCCGGGACGAGCAACTCACCCCTCTCCTGCATCTGGTAAAGCCTGTGCACACCGGTGGTTGTCTCTTCGGAAACGCCTTTCCAGTCCTTCACGGCGTTGTGCCATTTCTTGCTGTCTTCGACATAGATCTTCCTGAGAAGGTCGAAGATAGCCTGTTCATCCTGGCTGTCAGCAGTGCGGTTGAGGAATGCCGGGTCCTTCTCGGCCTGCAATCCCCAGTGCATCAGCAACGTGGCGTCACCGCCGTCGTCCACAATAAGATGGGGGCCTTTTTCTCCCGGGAACGAAAGGGCCTGGTTGGTACACCACCAGTATTCTTCCAGTGATTCGCCTTTCCATGCAAAAACAGGGACGCCGGTCACTGCGATAGCAGCGGCAGCATGGTCCTGTGTAGAAAAGATATTACAGCTTGCCCACCTGACATCGGCACCAAGCTCCGTAAGGGTTTCGATGAGCACGGCCGTTTGTATGGTCATGTGCAGGGAGCCTGAAATACGTGCCCCGCTAAGTGGTTTCGATGTGCCGTATTTTTTTCGTAACGACATCAAACCCGGCATTTCTTTCTCTGCCATTTCGATTTCCTTGCGGCCCCATTCAGCCAGGCTGATATCTTTGACTTTATATTTCAAATTGCTTTCAATTACCTGTTGTTCCATGATTTTCATTTTAGAGCCGCAAAATTACGCAAATTGTTCATGCGGTCAGCCGTTTTCCGTGTCCAAACTCGATGAATCCTTGTATTTTTGGAAGATAATTGGACCCGGTAATGGCTGAACTTCTCAGGAAAACTATTGATGACCATAGCTTTTATGCCATCTGGAAAATTTCAGAAACCTCAGATGAACTGCGTTCGGCAATAAGCCTGAGCACCCCGGAAGAATCGCTCTATGGTTCGTTTGTGGCCGAAAGCCGTAAAAAACAATGGCTCGCCTACCGCCTCCTTCTCCGGAACCTGCTGGCACCTTATAATTATGCCATTGAATATGATGATGCCGGCAAGCCTTTCCTGGCCGGGAGCAACCTCCACATCTCCGTTACCCATACCGAGGACCTTGCTGCGGTGATTATCAGCCGGAATGCCCGGGTAGGCATCGATATAGAAAAAATCAAACCGAGGGTCCTGAAAGTCAGGGATAAATTTTTACGCGAAGAAGAATATTCAATCATCCGCAAGGAAACGGAAGCCGAGCAGCTCACCCTTGCCTGGTGCGCCAAAGAAGCCCTGTACAAGCTTTACGGGTTGCGTACCCTGGATTTCAGGGAAAATATCAGCATTGAGATCCCGGCTGAAGCAGGAATCCCTTTCAGGGCGGTGATCAGATCAGGTGAAATTCAGGATAATTACGAGCTTTTCAGCGATAAGATAGGCGATTTTATTCTTGTTTACCTGGTGGAAGAGGTATCAACCGGCTAAGCCGCGGGGTATCCAATAATTTGTATTTTTGTAACAGACATCCGGTCATGAATATTTACGATAAAATCAGGAATAACAAGGATCATAAAGCTTTCGCGGTTTTAATAGACCCGGATAAGTATGACCGTAAAAGCCTTGAAACCGTCA
Source organism: uncultured Bacteroidales bacterium (assembly GCA_964371595.1). Taxonomy (GTDB): domain Bacteria; phylum Bacteroidota; class Bacteroidia; order Bacteroidales; family JAGOPY01; genus JAGOPY01. Next base: position 10,857 of record CAYJNJ010000007.1, read on the forward strand.
TTACTTCGGCACTGGGCTGTAAGACAGATTTTATCCTTGTCGGTGGCAGCCTGCTGACTTCAGGCAGACTGGAGGAAACGCTGGAGACCATTAAGGAACTGGCGGATATCCCTGTCCTGTTGTTCCCCGGAAGCATCATGCAGATCCATGAAAAAGCCGATGCCGTGCTCCTGCTTTCGCTCATTTCAGGCAGAAATCCCGACCTGCTTATCGGAAAACATGTAGTGGCTGCACCTTATCTTAAAAAGAGCCGGCTGGAGATCCTCCCTACCGGGTATATGCTCATTGAAAGCGGGCCCCTGACTACTGCACAGTACATCAGCAACAGCCTTCCGATCCCCCGGACAAAAGACGACATTGCCGTATGCACGGCGATGGCCGGTGAAATGCTCGGGCTCCGGCTGATATACATGGATGCGGGATCAGGAGCGGAATTCCCTGTTCCGGCTTCAATGATACAAAAAGTGAAAGAGAATATCGGCATACCCCTCATCATCGGTGGCGGTATACGGAATGCCGCGCAGGCACTGGCCGCCTGCCGTGCCGGGGCCGATATGGTCGTGGTAGGAAATGCCATTGAAAAGGATATCTCCTGCCTTAAAGAGATTGCCGATGCCGTTCATTCATTATGAAATCAGAGCAGTCCGACGGGTAAATCCGTCGGTTTTGGTTAACCAATAAACTTACTTGTTAATGAAAATGATAAAGCTACTATCCGTTCTATTCATCATTTGTCCGTTACTGGTTTTCCCGCAGAAAAAACTCACCATCGAAGATGCCAGCGGGATGAACAGGGCCATTTATCCTGCTTCACTGCGCAACCTCCAATGGCAGGGCAATAGTGAAAGGTTCACTTACCAGGAAAATAATGTCATACTTTCCAGGAAAGTTGGCTCCTCCAAAACCGACACCCTCATCAGCTTAAAAGAATTTAACAGGATCTGCAAAAATTCAGGTGCGGATACGGTTTCAAGGATACCTTCCATCAACTGGCTCGATCAATCCAGGTTCAGCTACACGTCAGGCAGCAAAGTCTGTATATTTAATATAAAGGAAAAATTAGTGGTCATCGTTAATTCCTACCCGGAAGAGGCTGAAAACATAGACATTATCCAAGAAGGAAAGCGTATCGCCTATACCATTAAAAACAATCTCTTTATTGTTGATGCCGGCAAAGAAATCCAGGTCACGAAGGATGAAAACAGCGGTATTGTAAACGGTCAGACGGTACACCGGAATGAATTCGGCATCTACAAAGGGACTTTCTGGTCCCCGGAAGGAAATTACCTTGCTTATTACCGTAAAGATGAGACCATGGTCACCGATTACCCGCTGGTAAACACCGACAACCGCATTGCTACGGTTGAAAATACCAAATACCCGATGGCCGGCATGACCAGTGAGCAGGTGACACTGGTGATCTATAAAATCCAGGATGGCAGTTACGTGACAATTAAAACCGGCGAACCGGCCGATCAGTACCTTACTTCTGTAACCTGGGGCCCTGATGAACAAGATATCTACATCGGTATCCTCAACCGTGGCCAGGACCACCTGAAGCTCAACCGCTACGATGTGTCTACAGGTGAACTGGAGCTGACCCTACTGGAAGAAAAAAGCGATAAATATGTAGAGCCGGAGCATCCGCTTTTCTTTTTGGGATCCAAACCGGGACAGTTCGTATGGTTCAGTGAACGCGACGGCTACCAGCATCTTTACCTGTTTAACACCGATGGATCGCTGGTCCGCCAGCTTACTTCAGGGCCATGGGTAGTCACCAGCCTGCTCGGCACCGATCCGAAATGTACTAAAGCCTTCTTCCTGGCCACCAAAAACAGTCCTTTAAATGAGGATGTATTTTCCGTGGAAATTCAAACAGGGACTATTCATGACCTTTCTCTCAACACCGGGGTCCATTCCCCCATTTTGAGCCCTGACAGAAAATATTTCCTTGATATTTACAGCGACACGACCGTCTGCCGCCAGTATGATGTTACCGAAACCACGGGAAAAGTTTTGCAGGTTATTTCACGGAGCGACGATCCAATGGATAATTACGCAAAATGCATGAGCCGTATCTTCAAGCTCAAGTCGGGCGATAATACCGACTTATATGCTCAAATGATAACCCCGCCTGATTTTAGGCCCGACCAGGAATATCCAGTCATTGTATATGTTTATGGCGGACCGCACGCGCAGCTGATCAATAACACCTGGCTGGGCGGCACGAGCCTTTTCAATTACTACCTGGCACAGCAGGGATATATCATTTTCACCCTTGATAACCGCGGTTCTGCCAATCGCGGGAGGGATTTTGAACAGGCTATCCACAGGCGGGCCGGAACCGTCGAGGTAAGCGACCAGATGGTGGGCGTGAACTTCCTTAAAAACCTGCCTTATGTAGATCCCGGCAGAATAGGCGTCACCGGCTGGAGCTACGGCGGGTTTATGACGATTTCACTGATGCTCCGCGAGCCTGATGTGTTTAAAGCCGGTGTTTGCGGCGGCCCCGTCACCGATTGGAAATACTACGAAGTGATGTACGGCGAAAGGTATATGGACACCCCGGAGGAAAATCCCGAAGGATATAAAGAGGCAAGCCTGCTGGAGCGTGCCGGCAACCTGAAGGGCGACCTGCTGGTCATTCATGGCACTTCTGATCCTACCGTCGTCTGGCAGCAATCACTGGAGCTGATGCGAAAGTTCATTACGGAAGGCAAGCTGGTCGATTATTTCGTCTATCCGGGGCATGGCCATGGCGTTGGCGGGAAAGACCGCGTGCACCTGAACCGCAAGATCGAGCAGTATTTTAATGATCATTTATTGCCGGTTGAATAATGAGTACCCTGAAACTTCCCGGCTTTTTGCTCCTGTTTTTTTTTGCCATCACAGCCTGCCATGCACAACTGGTATTAGTTGAAGGTGAAGCTACTGATTACCGGATAATTATCCCGGAAAACGCAGATACTCTCGAAAGAAAGGCAGCCGGTGAGCTCCAGCATTATATCGATGTTATTTCCGGCATCATCATCCCGGTAACCAGGGACGATGAAGCGCCCTGGCCTCATGAGATTATTATCGGGAGCAGCACCCGCCTTGCATTGAATCATGTAAAAACGGCTTTCAAAGAAAATGAGAAAGACGGCTTCCTGATCCTCACGAAAAGCGATAAGCTTTTTATTGCCGGAGGGTCGCCCCAGGGCACCCTGAACGGGGTTTACACCTTCCTTGAAAATTACCTCGGATGCAGGTTTTACAGTGTTGATGCAAGGATTGTCCCTAAAATGGACCGGATCAGCCTCCCTGCCATTAAAGACAGGCAGGTGCCGCAGTTTACCTACCGCGAAGTGTATTTCCCGGGACGATATGACGCTGAATACCGCACCTGGCACAAACTCCAATCCCACCATGCCGGTTCCTGGGGGATGTGGGTGCATACTTTTGATCAGCTTATCCCGCATGCTACCTATTTTTCAGAGTACCCGGAGTATTTTTCGGAAATTAACGGGAAACGGGTGCCGAATGGGCAACTGTGCCTCACTAACCCGGATGTTTTTGATGTACTCACCGTGAACCTCAGGAAAAAAGTGCTGGCACAGCCTGAAGCCCTTTACTGGTCGGTTTCTCAGAACGACAACTTCCTCGCATGCCAGTGTAATGAATGCAAAAAAGCAGTAGTGGAATCCGGCAGCGAATCGGGCCTGATGATCTGGTTCGTGAACAAGGTTGCGACAGAATTCCCGGATAAGATTATATCTACCCTGGCTTACCAGTATACACGCTCAGCCCCGGAAAAGATAAGGCCCCTGCCCAATGTCAACATCATGCTCTGCACCATCGAATGCAACCGCAGCATGCCCATTGCCGATGATCCTTCAGGGGCATCTTTTGTCAAGGACATTAAGGACTGGACCCGGCTCACAGGCAATATCCTGATATGGGATTATGTGGTCCAGTTCAGGAATTACATCAGCCCGTTTCCTAACCTGCGGGTAATCCAGCCAAACCTTGCGTTTTTCGCGGATTACGGATGCCGGCTGATGTTCCAGCAAGGAAGCGGGAACAGCCTTTCGGAATTTTCGGACTTGCGTTCGTACATGATTGCCAAGCTTTTGTGGGACCCTGAAGCCGATCCGGAGGAGATCATGAAAGATTTTCTTTATGGCTATTACGGAGATGCCGCACCATTTATATCAAACTATATCGAAATGCAGCATGACTTGCTGGAAAGCTCAGGCGCCGACCTCTGGATCTATGGATATCCTTACCAGGGCATCGACAGCTACCTGCAGCCCGCAAACATCAGCATTTATAAAGATTGGTTTGACCAGGCTGAAACGGCCGTTGCTGATCAGGCCGAAATCCTTGACAGGGTGCAGCTTGCAAGGCTCCCCCTCGATTTCGCCATACTCGATATTGCCCTTCGCCAGGTCGATTCCGAACTTGGCTGGTTTCATGAAGATGGGGGCAGTTTTACTGTCAATGAAGAACTGGTTAACCTGCTGGATACCTTTACTAACCGTTGCAACCGGCTGGACGTTAAAATACTGAATGAACAGGGCCTTACACCGGATGAATACAGGCTGAAAATAAAGCAGTTTTTGCTTAAATCTTCCGACCGCCACCTCGGCATTAATAAAGAGGTGAACATTTTCACAACATTCAGCCCGAAATATGAAGTTGGTGGTGAAAAGGCCCTGGCCGACGGTCTTAGAGGGATTGATGATTACCATTTCAACTGGCTCGGTTTTGAAGGAGAAAACCTGGAAGCGATCATCGACCTTGGAACGGAAATGACGATCAGCGAGGTCAGTGCTGATTTCCTCCAGGATGTCCAGGCCTGGGTATTTCTGCCAAAAACCTTTACAGCCTGGCTATCCGCCGATGGTGATGAATTCACCAGGGCTGGGACCGTCGAAAATATCACCCCGGATAATAAAACCGGGGCATTTATCCAGGAATATTCCATCCCCGTGCAGGAAATGAAAGCAAGGTACATTAAGGTCAGGGCTGAATCACTTAAAACATGCCCCGGCTGGCATATCGGATCCGGAAAAAAATCCTGGATCTTTACCGATGAAATCGTAATAAGATGAAGAATGCTTTGATTACCTTCCGACGGGTAAATCCGTCGGTTCCAGATTCTCCTTCCCCCAAATGGGGGAAGGCCGGGATGGGGGCCTTGCTCCAACGGGTAAATCCGTCGGTTCGGGCTTTTCTGGCGATAGCCTGCATTTTGCTTTCAAATGTGATCGCCGCACCTGCCCAGAATTCCCCAATAACAGTCATGACCTTCAATATCCGTTTTGATAACCCTGCCGATGGTATCAACAGCTGGGATAACAGGAAAGAATTAACGGCGAATAAATTACAGGAGATTTCGCCTGACCTTTTAGGTATGCAGGAAGTGCTGGAAAGGCAATGCATTTTTCTTAAGGATAATCTCCCGGGCTATGATTACAGGGGAGCAGGACGGGATGACGGGAAGACGGGAGGAGAATATTCGCCGGTATTTTTCAGGACTGATCGGTTCAGCATCGTTGACTGGGGCACCTTCTGGCTGTCCCCTACCCCGGAAGATACCGGCAGTGTAGGGTGGGATGCAGCCCTGACCAGGATCTGCACCTGGATGGAATTGCAGGAGCGGTCGTCCGGATTTGAATTTTACTTCCTCAATACCCATTTCGATCATATGGGAGATACAGCCAGGGCCGAAAGTGCTAAGCTCATCCTGGATTTTATCAATAAAGAAACGAAAGGGCTTCCCGTAATCCTCACCGGTGATTTCAACTGTTCCCCGGAAGAAGAGCCTTACAGGGTTTTCACTGCAAAACCGGCCGGATTGACAGATGCATGCACGGTTGCAGGTTCCAAAGCAGATTTCAGTGAAGGAACCTTCAATGGTTTCGGCTTAGAGCAAAATCCTGAGCGTATCGATATGGTTTTTTATAAAGGCAGATGGAAGGCCAATTCCTATGATGTGCTTCAGATAAAAGATGGCGGGATGTTTATTTCAGATCACTGGCCGGTTGTCGTACAGCTGGAAAACAAGTGATTTATTCGGGTTTCAGCAGGTTTTCAATATTCTCAATATAATCCAGCGAATCATCCTCAAAAAACTCGACATGCGGTATGATCCTGACCTGCTTGGCGATCTTTTTCCCAAGCTTATAGCGGAATTCCGGGATATGGGCACGGAATTCTTCTATTGCCGGCTTATTCCCGCGCAAAGGGAAAATGCTTAGCTGGAAACGGGCAATCGACAGGTCCTTGGTAACACTGACCTTCGTAAGTGTAACCATAACACCCGGGAACAGCCTTCGCATATCCTGCTCAAATATATCTCCCATTTCCTTCTGAAGAAGACGGGACATTTTCTGTTGTCTGGTTGTTTCCATCCTTTTGCTGCTAACTTATGATCCAATTACAATTGGCCAGGAAAGCACCAAATACCAAGCACCAAATACCAAACAAATTACAATTATGAAAAAACAAATTCAAAACATTTTGGATTTTGGAATTGAAATTTAGGTTTTGTTTGGTATTTGGTGCTTGGTATTTGGTGCTTTCCTGGCATTTGGTGCTTGGTATTTGGTGCTTCGTATCCTACAGTGGTATATTTCCGTGCTTCCTCGGTGGATTCGATTTACTCTTTGTTTGTGTCATTTCCAGCGACTGGATCAGCTTAAACCGGGTTTGCTTCGGGAAGATGATCTCATCGATATAGCCGAGCTCTGCCGCCTTGTACGGACTTGCAAAAGTTGCTTTATACTCGTCTACTTTACCTTTGCGCTCCGACTCGCTAAGGGAATCTTTTTTAAAGAGGATATTGACAGCCCCTTCCGGTCCCATAACGGCGATTTCGGCCGTCGGGTAAGCAAAATTCACATCGGCGCCGATATGCTTTGATGACATCACGTCGTAAGCGCCACCGTATGCTTTGCGGGTAATGACGGTGATCTTGGGCACGGTGGCTTCGCAATAGGCATAAAGCAGCTTGGCCCCGTGCTTGATAATTCCGCCGAACTCCTGGTTGGTGCCCGGTAAAAATCCCGGAACATCCACGAAGGTAATGATGGGGATGTTGAACGCATCGCAGAAACGCACAAAGCGGGCGCCTTTCACAGAGGAGTTGATGTCGAGGACCCCGGCAAGGCTTGCAGGGTTATTGGCCACAATTCCTACGGAACGGCCGTCGAGACGGGCAAATCCTATAACGATATTCGGGGCATAATGCGGCTGGACTTCAAAAAAGTTATGGTTATCCACCACGGTGGTGATAAGCTCTTTGATGTCATAGGGCTTGTTCGGGTCATCCGGAACGAGCGATTGCAGGCTCTCGTCTTCACGGTGGATATCATCGGTAGATGAGAAAATCGGCGGGTCCTCCATATTGTTGGATGGAAGGTACCCGAGCAATTCACGGATCATCATCAGGGCCTGCTCATCATTTTCAGCGATGAGATGGGCCACACCGCTCTTGGCATTGTGGGTCATGGCGCCGCCGAGGTCTTCCATCGTCACCTCTTCATGGGTCACAGCTTTGATCACTTCAGGGCCGGTTACGAACATGTAGGATGAATCCTTCGCCATGATGATGTAATCGGTCATCGCCGGGGAATAAACTGCCCCGCCGGCACAGGGGCCGAGAACAGCGGAGATCTGCGGTATGACGCCCGAAGCCATCACATTGCGGTAAAAAATATCGGCATAGCCCGCGAGGCTTTCCACCCCTTCCTGGATACGGGCCCCGCCTGAATCGTTCAGGCCGATGACCGGCGCACCCATGCGCATGGCCAGGTCCATAACTTTAGCAATCTTTTCAGCATTGGCACGACTGAGCGTCCCTCCAAAGACAGTGAAATCCTGGGCAAAAACATACACCAGGCGCCCGTCGATCTTGCCATATCCCGTTACTACCCCATCGCCAAGGATCTTGTTCTTGTCCATTTCGAAATCCTTGCTGCGGTGCATCACGAATTTGTCTTTCTCGACAAAGGTCCCCGGATCAAGCAGGAGTTCTACCCTTTCCCGGGCGGTAAGACGGCCGGCCTTATGCTGCTTCTCTATCCTGTCGACACCTCCGCCAAGCTCGGCCAATTTATCTTTATCCGAAAACTGTGTGAATTTTTCTTCTAATGACATAACACGTATTTTACTGATATTGGGTTTATTCAATAATGATTAATGGTTGATTTGCGCTGACCGTATCCCCTTCCTTTACTTTGATCTCCTTGATCAGGCGGTCGCTCTTGACTTTATATTCACTTTCCATTTTCATGGCTGAAACGATCACTACCGTATCGCCCGCCTTGACCTGCTCTCCCGGTTTTACCAGTATCCTGACCACCTTTCCCGGCATTGGCGATGAAATCACATTATCCTCAAGACTGTCAATTTTAGTCCTGCTTTTCTGGTATTTGGTCTCGGCATCAACCACTTCGGCATCAAACGAATAGAAGAGTGTGTTGACCTGGTATTGCTTCGGGCCCGTCGTTTCAATAAGCTCAACATTGTATGAGCGCCCTTCGAGCAGGATGGAGTATACCCCCCGCTCCACCATGATGATATCGGCTTCGTAAACCTTATCGTCGACCTTAATCTTCAGTTCACTGCCCTTGCGGCCAATCAGCTCGACCTTTTTTATTTTGTCACCGGTTTGAATTTCGAGAGAACGCATAACCTTTGGAATGTTGAATTTTGAATGTTGAATGTTGAATTATTAATTCGTTTGAAACCTGGAATTTGGAATTTGGAATTTGGAATCTGGAATTTATTTGGTATTTGGTGCCTGGTATTTGGAATTTCTCATTCTACCCTATCAAATTCTTCTTCCTACCGCAGTCCTTCCAGTTGCTTTTACTGTTTTTCGACATTACTTTAGTCTGAAAAGTGCTGATCTTACTTAAATAATCGACAAAAACCGTCATAATGGCCACATCTTCGACGCGCGGGTTAATTGCCGGCATGTTAAAGAGAAGGTCATGGTTCTTTTCGATAAAATGGGTATTGTATTTTCCTTCTTTAAAATCGGGTGTATCCATTATTCTCACAAGCAGCCGGATCGATGTTTTAACCCCGGTGATCTTGTATTCATAGAGGGCGCGTTTCATACGGGCGATGGCTTCGTCGCGGGTTTTTCCCCAGCAGATAAGTTTGGAGATCAGCGGGTCGTAATACAGCGGGATCTCATAGCCTTCATAGACATAGCCGTCGCAGCGCACGCCAAGGCCATGAGGCTCGGTGATATGCTTGATAATTCCCGGGCTCGGCATGAAGTTACGGTCGGGGTCTTCGGCATAAATACGGCATTCAATGGCGTGCCCTCTTTGCTCAAGTTCTTCCTGCTTCAGGGTAAGCACTTCATTGTTGGCGATATGGATCTGTTCTTTTACAAGGTCAACACCGACAACCCTTTCCGTGATCGGGTGCTCTACCTGGAGACGGGTGTTCATCTCAAGAAAATAGTAATGCAGGTCTTCGTCGACGATGAATTCGATGGTGCCGGCGCCGGAGTAATCCGCGGCTTTGGCAGCCGCGACAGCAAATTTCCCCATTTCCTCCCTGATTTCGGGGGTTAGCAATGGCGATGGGGTTTCTTCGACCACTTTCTGGTGCCTTCTCTGCACAGAACATTCACGTTCAAAAAGATGGATCGTATTGCCGTGGTTATCGGCTAATATCTGGAATTCAATATGATGTGGGGATTCTATGTATTTTTCGATATAAACCGAATCATCGCCGAAGGCAGATTTGGCTTCCGAGCGTGCGCCCCTGATGGAATTAAGGATATCAGCTTCGTCCTTGACAAGTCTCATTCCTTTTCCTCCACCGCCGGCCGATGCTTTGATCATTACCGGCAGCCCGATCTCGCGGATCACCTGCAATGCTTTTTGCTCATCCACGATAGGTTCGGTAGTACCCGGAACCACGGGGACGCCGGCTTTGATCATGGTTTTGCGGGCCGTGATCTTATCGCCCATGGAGCGGATCGAATCGCCCGAAGGGCCGATAAAAATAATGCCTTCCTGTTTGCAACGGTCAGAGAAGGCAGCATTTTCGGATAAGAAACCGTATCCGGGATGGATGGCATCGGCTCCGCTGAGCTTTGCCACTTCGATGATCTTGTCGATCCTGAGGTAACTTTCATTGGAGGGCGCCGGGCCGATGTGGTAAGCTTCATCGGCATAGCGGACGTGCATTGCGCCACCGTCGGCATCCGAATAAACGGCTACTGTAAGGATGTCCATTTCCCGGCACGACCGCATGACCCTGACGGCAATTTCTCCCCTGTTAGCAACCAGTATTTTCTTGATCATATCTTTATTTAAATTGATTTCAAATAAGTAAAAAGATTACATGTATTTAGGAATCAGTATTATATAATTTGCGGCGTTAGAAAAGGAATGTAAAGATAGTGCTTTTTTTAATTGCAAGGATTTGCAGGAGAGAAAAAGAACCCGCAGTTCGCAGTTCGGAATTTGAACCCTGCCACTCTATTCACTAAGTCCTTCGCAAATATCGCCACCTGAAATACCAAAAGGAGACGATTCCTGCAAGAAATGCAAGAATAGAGATGTATTGTGCCTGCGTCAATGTCATCCAAAGGATTGAAAATTTCGGATTGACGCGGATGAATTCAATGAAAAACCTCATTAAACTGTAATAGATGAGGAAAATTGAAAAAAACCAGCCGGGTATGGTTATTTTTTTCCGGATTGACCACAGGATGATAAACGCGACCATGGTAAGGAACGCTTCATAGATCGGTGTAGGAAACACCGGTCTGGGAAGCATAAAGCAATACTCCCCTGCGCAATCGCTGATTCTGATCCCTTTTTTCACGACATTATGGGGATAACTGAATCCCCAGGCCCAATCGGGCAGAAAAGAGAGCCACCCGGGTTTTGGCATTGTATTTGGAATTCCCCAGCAGCCATCGCCGGATAGCTGGCAACCCAGGCGCCCGATGGCATAACCAATGAGATTTACCAACGCCAGCATGTCGAGCGCATGGGGATGAGAAATATTTTTATGGTGAGCATACCAAATTACGGCAATACACCCAAAAATCAATCCTCCATAATAAGATAATCCTTTGAAAGGGAAGAAAACCATATAAGGATCGCTGGTAAACTGATCCCAATGATCGAGTATATGAAAAAGTTTCATCCCTACAAGGCATGAAAGAACCGAAATGCCAATGAAATATAAAATAAACTTTTTGGAGTCGACGGGTATCTGCCCATTGTTTCCTCTGCGCTTCAGCTCAAGATAGCCGATATAAAAACCAACACCGGTGGCCACGAATAATACAAAGCCAAAGGTATAACCCGGAAATGATAAACGGGTACCAAAAAGGTAATTGATCAGGTCACTTAAACGGGGGAACATCTTCTGATAACAAAATACTATTCCCCACCCGGGGCCTTAATGGTAATATAAATTATCTTAATTTTTTTATTGCTCCAATAACAGCCGTTATAGACCCTCACTGAGGCACTGTATATGCCAGGTGCACTATAATAAACAGAAAATGGACCGCTACCTCCCCAATCCGTACCATATGAATGGGATCCGGGAAGATCCCACATATAACTAATCAAATCGTCTTCCGATGGAATAACTCCCAATGTTCCTGTAAACGTATAAGTAACCATTTCTCCGACAAGATACTCAGTTTTTGTTGGCGTAAAATCAGCCACCGGGACGGGAACAGTTGAACAATCGTCAAGGGTCGGACCCTCAATTTCCGTTATATCTTCTTCCTCCCCGCAACCATCTTCCCCCGTACAAGCACTTCCAATGAAATAAATAACCCCGCTGCAAAGCAGTACAAATACTACGATTAGTTTTTTCATAAAATGTTTATTTAAGTTGTTCGTGAAGCATTAGTTACTTACCCAGTCGAATTAAATATCCAATCGCTAACCCGATATTCCGGTTACTATACTTTTTATATTCAGGCAGATCCTTTATCTCATCATCTACATTATTGATATCCGTAAGGCCATAACCATATCTGAAATCCAGAAAAAGGTCTCCCTTCCATAGCTCATAACCAACACCCGCTCCAAATACAAAACCGAAATCAAATCTTTTAAATCCATTTTTTTGAAACCCAATATCTTTTGACTGTGTCCCGGTAATATCAGGATCTAATGTGGTTTTGGCTGATAAACCTATTCCGGCATATGGCCCCACATCTCCATAAATCGATATAGGGCCTATGGGAAATGATACCTTAAGCACTAACGGAATATCAAGATAATCAACATTAAACCATGACTTAGCGGTGTAAGCCTGTTCGTTGCTGTCTAATTGCGGCACTTCAACTCTCAACCCTTTTGGTGCGTACAAAAACTCAAACTGAAGAGCGAAATGTTTGCTTAACCCAATCTCTCCCACTAATCCACCCTGAAAACCCTTCTGATAAACAATCTCTTTAGGATCGGTAACCTCAAAGTTAGACCAGGTGGAAAGGTCCATTCCGCCTTTCAATCCTAAAGAAAATCCTTTACCGGAAGTTGCCCCATTATCATCGTTGTTAGATACCGGGGCCTGGTCACTATTTCCCAGGTTGACAACCTCTCCGTAGTTGTCTTGTCCTTTCGAAATAAATGGAAGAATTACAAAAGCCAGAATAATTGCAAAGGAGTAAAATTTTTCTTTCATGACTTTAAATTATAAGGTAATAACTACATCAGACTGCTTTTTTCCAGATTCATATTAAGTATGTAGAATAGTTACTTCAGCGAACACAAATGGCTAATACAAAAGTCGACTGAAGCATTATAACATGCAATAGCCTAATCAGGTCATTTTTGCTGTCCAACTGTCCAACTGTCCAATTGTCCAACTGAAATCCTTGCTTTTCTCCCCAAAACATCCTACTTTTATCATATCCAATTCATTCTCAACGATCTTCATAATGATGTAAGATGAAAACCCTGAAATTTCACATTAATTTTCCCAGCTTCCCTGCCTCCCCTCTACCATACTGTCGTCCCTGGCGGGACTCTTTGCTTCCCCGCTTCTCCAGGTCTCTCCAACATACCTTCCTACAGTCTTACTGTCTTATAGTCCTACTATCCCTCTCCCTTCTACTCACCAGGCTCCACGCCCAGAACGAAGCCAACATCTGGTACTTTGGTGACAAATGCGGGCTGGATTTCAATTCAGGTATTCCTGTAGTTCTTCATAATGGACAGACTTCATGGGCACTTGCCAGTACCACCATTTCTGATACAAACGGACAATTATTGTTTTATGCTGACACGTACCGAATTTATGATAAAAATCATGGCCGGATGCGTAATGATTCATCTGTTCACCATTCTGCCGGCGTTTCCGGCAGGGCAATTGCAAAATGGCCCGGAAAGGATAATTTGTATTTTGTATTTACTGCACAATATTCAACATTACCCTATAATGGTTTTTATTATTCATTAGTCGACATGAATGGTTCTAACGGGTGGGGTGAGGTGATAGAGAAGTGTGTCCCCATTGAAGCCGGGTGGGACTGCGCTGACAGGGTTGCAACCGTCAGACAATACAATTCTGAAAACGTTTGGGTTATTACCAGAAAATTCGAAGATGATGCCTATGCGGCTTTTCTTATTGATGAAAATGGATTTAATCCTACCGCGGTAATTTCTCTGATGCCGGACAGAGAAGCTGATTCTTTTGTTGATTGGGGCTACATTAAAGTATCCTATGATAAAAAATATTTAATTGCATGTTACCAGGTTCGTGGCGAAATTGAAGTTTGCAGTTTCAATTCTTCAAATGGCACAATGGATCATTTGTATACAATCATGACACCGCCTGAAATCGGGACATTAGCCGACCATGGAATTGAGTTTTCCCCTGATTCCAAATATTTATATGTAAGTTACAGGATGCCTGAAGAAAATGATACTAATCTTATTTTTCAATATGATATGCAGTTAATATCTGACTCGGTCGAGTTTAAAAATTCAGGGTTAGTAGTTGGCAAAGGCTCTTCGTTTGGTCTGCAACTTGCCAGGGATGGCAAAATTTATTGTACGCCATACCCTGTTGTTGATCCTGAGGAAGTGCATTGGCTCAGTGTAATAAATAATCCCTGGATCAGGGGAGAAGGATGTCTTTTCCTGAATAATATTGTGAATTTGTATCCTGGAGAAGATATGTGGGCCATGCCGAATACGCTGACAGATTATCTCTTTCGTTTCGAATGGGATGCAGAAAATTATTGTGTAGGAACCACGGTAAAATTTCAACCGAATTTTATACCTGAACCGGACAGTATAAGATGGTTTTTCGATGAATTTGGGCCTGGAAATATCTCCACTGAACTTTACCCTGAATTCACTTTTCTTCATTCCGGAATCCATGAAATTGTGGTGGATGTGTGGTATCCCTCTGGCCGGTATGAACACACTTCCAGGGAACTTGAAATCTTTCCAAACCCTGAACCTGAATTAGGTGCAGATACCGCTATATGTGAAGGGAATACATTGCAATTAAGTGCAAATTGTCCTGCAGATCTATTTGCATGGTCAACAGGCCAGTTCGGCATTTCAACTATTACAATAGCCGATTCAGGAACATATTGGGTAAGGACTTCATTTATTGAAGGTGGCTGTGAAGCGTTTGATACGGTCCACATCAGTTTTCACCCGCCCACAATCCTCGACGAAACCAATCTTGTCATCATCCCCACCACCTGCAACGGAGCAAGTGGTTCAATTACAGGCTTAATTGCCCTGGGCCCTCCGCCCTATGCCTATAAATGGGAAGACCTCTCCGGGGTCTATTACGGATCAGATATTGATGTATTTGATTTGCCTGCAGGTCAATATATACTTACCATTACGGATGCTAATAGCTGCGAAACAATTTCCGATGTTTATACAATTGAAGATGCAGGTAACCTGCAGATTTCCGGGGTTCAAATCACTGCTCCCCATTGTTTTCGCCCCGACGGACAGTTGATCATTACAGCCTTTGCACCGCCCGGTTCAATCCTGGAATATTCCATCGACAATGGGGACAGCTTCCAGAATGACAGTCTATTCACTGGATTGCTTGCTGCGAGTTACGTGGTAAGGGTTAGAGATCAATATGGGTGCGATGGATTTTATATCGACAATCCGGTTATTCTGGAAGATATTCCCGGCCCGCAGGTCACCCAGGTAAACAGCACCGATGAAACGGATTTCCTGGGAAATGGCATAATAGAAATCATTGCAAATGGCTCCACACCGGTTATTTATTATTCAATTGATGGCGGAGCGACTTATCAATCGAACAATGGAACCTTTAACAATCTGGAAGCTGGGATCTATAATCTGGAAATTAAGGATGAAAATGACTGTGATACTGCTTTTGTTGTCGAAATCAAGAATGTGATTTTGACTTTCCTGCACGCTGTTACTGGCGAAGGCGGGCATTGTTTTGGCACAACTGCAATGGTTCCGGTAAATGTCGATAACTTCAATTCTGTGGCCAATTTCCACCTGAAATTAAGCTACAATGCAGATAACCTGCAATGCGAAGGATTTACCAGTGTTCATCCTCAACTGCTCGACAGTCTCACCGGCTGGGTTGACCAGGCAGCGGGAGACATCCACCTGGCCTGGAATTCACCGATTGCATTAACATTCACAGGAACGGAAAAAGTCGCCGACCTGGTGTTCACCACGAAAAATCCCGGGCAGGGCGAACTTTCCTGGTACACCGGAAACACGGAAAGCTATTTCACCAATGCCGGCGGCAATCCCATCCCGGCAGAGTTTCAGACTGGCGATGTGGAAATTTATGAACCGCCGGAGATCTTCCTGGAGCAAAGCAAAACCTTCTGTGAAGGACAGATGGTCGGCATAATGGGCATTGCAACCGGCAACCAGCACCCGCTGACTTACCGTTGGATTTATCCAACAGGCGACACCACCGGTAACGATCCCTTCTTCTTCTCCGTCACCCAGGCCGATGCCGGCCTCTACACCCTCCTCGTCACCGATAACGTCGGCTGTACAGATCAGAAAAGCATCGAGATGATCGTCAGCGAAAACCCTGTTGCAGCTTTCCATGGCACCGATACGCTGGCAATGCACGCCGGCGATTTCCTGGATGCCGGAGCCGGACTTTCTTCCTATCTATGGAATACCGGCGACAGCACGGAAAGTATCATTATCAATGCCGAAGGAATGTACAAAGTTGAGATGGAATCACCTGTTGGTTGTTTAGGTTCAGATTCGGTTTATGTAAAGCTGGTTTCGGAAGAAATTCCTGATTTTAATATTTATATTCCGAATGCTTTCAGTCCAAACGGTGACGGCATAAACGACATCTTTCAAATAAAATTCCCGAATTCAACATTCAACATTCAACATTCAACATTAAGCATTTTTGATCGGTGGGGTGGGCATGTTGCTGAAACTGACGGCCTCATTAATGGATGGGATGGAAAAAAGAACGGAAAAGATTGCCCGGGAGGAGTGTATGTTTACAAGATTGTGTTTTCGGTAGATGGGGTGCAGGGGAATCAGGAAAAGGTTGGGACGGTGATGCTGGTTAGGTAAATCGTTTACCGTTCCACCATTTAATCATACCTTTCAATAGATTAGACCCGCCTCTTGCGCTTTACCCGGGATTTCATATCTTTATAGAATTATCTTAGCCGGCATGAAGGAATACCGTGCAATCATAATTGATGATGAAGAGGACGTGCGTGAAGCCCTCCGGTTAATGATGGAACAGTATTGCCCGGAAATCCGGATCTGCGGATCTGCTGCCTCTGCCGCCGAAGGGAGAGAATTGCTCGGACAGGAAAAAACCGATTTCATATTCCTTGATATTTCCATGCCCCGGGAAAATGGCTTCGACTTCTTGCGTTCCATTCCTAAAGAGAATTATGGGGTGATCTTTGTGACAGCCTTCGAGGAATATGCCATACAGGCCTTCAAAGCTAACGCTGTCGATTATCTCCTGAAGCCCGTAAACCCCCTTGAATTAAGGGACGCCGTCACCAGGGCAATCCAGTATCACGAGATGCGGAAACTGAAGGAAGAGGTCCGTTCGATCTACCAGGAATCGCTCGATAACCTTGAAAAGCAGGTTCATTCCAGGTCCATTAAAACGGAAAAGATTACCATTGCCGAGAAATATGGCTTCAGGGTGGTAAAAGTTACTGACATCATGTACCTTGAAGCTTACAGCAATTATACGATACTTCACCTGTCGGGGCTTGACAAGATCATCGCAACACGTTCACTTATAGAATTTGAAAACCTTCTTGAGGAATCGTCATTTTTCAGGATCCATAAGTCGGCCATCATTAACCTCAATTACCTGAAGGCTTACTCGAAATACGAAGGCAATTTTGCCGAGCTGACCGATGGTACAAAACTTACCATTTCACGCAGGCGTCTCAATGAATTCAGGGAAGCTGTCGAACATTTTACCAGGTCATTAGCGTGATTAAAAAAACAGCGCTGATATTATCCCTCCTCATCCTGCTTTCCTGTAGTTTTATACAGGCCCAGAACCCATTTATTAAGCACTATACCACTGCCGATGGATTGCCATCCAATGTGATCAATATTATCCAGCCTGACCATGAGAAATTCCTCTGGTTTGCCACCCAGGGAGGACTCGTAAGGTATGATGGCTCTGCTTTCAGGAATTATAATACCGATGATGGATTGACTCAAAACCAGGTTATGGTCATTAAAGAGGATTCTTTTAACCGGGTGTGGTTCTTTTGTATAGGATCCCAGCTTAATTACTTCTATCACAACAAAATATTTAATAAGGAAAATACACCCTTCCTTGGTAACCTGAGAGGAAACTGGAATTTTATCGAAGACAGGCAGGGGAACCTTTATTTCTTTAATTATCATAGCGACAGGATTACCGTTCTGGATACCAGTAACCACGTAAAATTGTACAGGCTTGCAAGCGGACAAAATGAAAATATTTCTGAAAGTCCTGATGATATGAACATACAATACCTGGCGAGGATACCGACAGATGAATATTTGATCTGGACAAATACTGGTATCTATAAAACCGGTGATTTATCCGAAAAACCTGTGAAAATCACCCATTTTGACAGGCCTCACAATATCTTTTCCCTTGTGGACAAATTCATGTATGTTGTTTCCGATTACCCTGAAACACATTCTTCGGTACTAATAAAATACTATGATGGCATCCCGGTGGATACGACCAATTTTAGTGAAACAACCCTGGATGATGATGGCGCAATCATGGAAGATCACGATGGCAATCTCTGGATCAGTTCCCCGGAGAAGGGTTTATATTGCCTTAAAAACAAAGAGATCATATATCATCTTGATCTAAAAGGCATTAACTGGATATGCCAGGACCATGAAAATAATATTTGGGTAATCAGTGACGGAGCGTATAAGATATCTCCTAATGTCCTGTTATTTAAACATTTTGATAAATCGTACTTTCAAAATGAGGGTGTTGGTGCCTTAAGCGCTGATCCTGCGGGCCGGATCTGGGGCTTATTTGGCAGTAATATTTTTCTATTGGATAAAAACAGGTTTTATACAAAAGATGTTAGTTATTTAAGCCATGGTTTTCAAAGTATTGATGCCTTAAATTTCAACGCCTTGCTTATTTATGGCTATGATTATAATTCCAGGAATTATGCGATAACGGATATTTCCGAAGTACCCAGTGAAAAATTAAAGTTTGGAAAAGCAATCCCGTTCCAGTGGAATTTTAGTGTTGCCGGGCCTGTTTTCAATAAAAAGAGGGATAAAGTCAGCATTTATGATGTTAATAATCAATTCGTAACAACGTACTCTGTTAAAGACCATTTCAGGGAAACCGATCATGTAACGGTCGGTAATAATGCCAGCCATGTGTTTTATGATGCAAGAGATAACCTGGTTGTTCTGGAACCTAAAAACCATTATATTCTTCAGAACGGGAATAAAATTCCGTATAAAGAATTCACAGGACTTTCCGGGGCATTGCCGGTTGAGCACCAAACGCTGGATTCCGGTGCCGACCTGTTTCTAACCATGTACGACAGCCTCTATCTCGTGAAGCAGCAAATGGTGTTCAATCTTACATCCTCGTTTGATTATTCGTTCAATACTCCAGTCCAGAGAATTACATACCAGTCCCCGGTTTTATATTTAGCGACATGCAGGAATATTTATACCTGCGAAAAACCGCTGGAAATCAAGGAAAATGATGCTATTCCTTTACGGCTGCTTGATATCAACTCATTTGATATCAGTGATATCCAGGTAGCTAATGGCTCTTTCTATGTGTCCTCCGCCGATGGATTGACTGTGATTCCTGTGGATTTGATCGATCAGGTTAAGACAAAAGTCCCGGTCCCTTATTTTCAATCCATTAAAATCAATGATGAGGAGGTTGATCCTTATTCAGGCGGAATTTCGGTTAAGGGCAAAAACAAGATAAATTTTGAATTCAGCAGCATAAACTATTCGGATAATCCTGCATTGTATTCATATATGCTGGAAGGATATGATCAAGGATGGAACATAGGATCTACGAAGAGCATAGCCTATGCTAATCTTAGCAGGGGCAAATATTCATTTAAGCTGAGGGCAGGGAAGACAAATTCACCGTGGAGTGACCCCATAGAATTTAGTATACTGGTAAAAGCTACTTTCTGGCAGCACCCGGTTTTTTACGTCATCCTTTCCATCATTATTGCTGCAATGATCTCGATGATTGTGATCTACAGGAAAAATTTGCAATTGAAGAAAATTGAAAGGGAACATCAGCTGGTCACGCTTGAGCAAAAGGCACTGCAATCGATGATGAATCCCCATTTCCTTTTCAATGCCCTGGGCTCCATCCAGCATTACCTTTTACAGAATAAACCCGCGGAGGCGGGCCTTTACCTATCGCAGTTCGCGCGCCTGGTGCGGCAGAATATCCATGGCATCAACAGCCCGATGCTGAGCCTGGAAGCAGAAACCGACCGGTTGAAGAATTATCTTGACCTTGAAAAAATGAGGATGAAGAACCGGTTTGATTACCGGTTTGAGATGGATGAAGAGATCATGGATGATGCGGTGCTGATCCCTTCCATGATCATTCTGCCATTGGTGGAAAATTCAATCATTCACGGCATTTCGCCGCTGGAAAAGGGCGGCCTGATCACCATATCCTTTTCTATGGTCAATGACCAAGCCATCCGGATTGTAATTGAAGACAACGGTATCGGGATAAGCCAGTCGAAGGCCTTCAAATCCGACAGCCCCGGCCACCTGCACCTGAGCATTGAAATGACAAAGAAACGGATCGAGATTTTAGGGAAAAAATATAAAGTTGCAACTTCCCTGGAAGTCACCGATGCTTCCCCCGCCAGCTCCAACCCCGGGACAAGAGTAACCGTAGTGCTGCCGGTCAGCTACGGAGAGGAAGATTAGAGGATAATAATTGCTGACCGCCGACCGCTGACCGCCGACCGCCGACCGCTCCCTCAATTATCCCTACCGCTCCCTCGAATCCGGAGCATTTCCATTTTGCCTTCACTAAATTTATGTCGCATATAGCATAAATCTTATTCTTTAATTAAAACCAAATCAATCCATTATGAAAACATTAAAAACATTCTGGCTGGTCATTGCCTGTAGTGTAATGACAATTCTTAACATCCAGGCCCAGGTTCCTGATTTCGAATGGGCTGTAAGTTGTGGAGGTGACTCAACCATTTTCGTCTATTCAATGGCTGTCGATCAGTCTGGTAACCAGGTATATACCGGTGTGTTCCGGGGAACTGTAGATTTCAACCCGGATCCGGTAGTTACAGCCAATATTCAGTCTAACGGCCTCGAGGATATCTTCATCCTGAAACTTGGCCCCAGTGGTAACTATCTCTGGGCAGCAGGCATGGGAGATGTTGGTGCCGACCGCGGCAATGCTGTTGTCACCGATGTATCCGGCAACATTTACACGACCGGCTATTTTATTTACAGCATGGATGCTGATCCGGGTCCTGGAGTGTTAATGCTGACCCAAACGAAACAGACTGCTTATGTATCAAAAATCTCTCCTGCAGGGGACCTTATCTGGGCAAAGCAAATGGGTTTCCCAGGCGATTGGGGCCTGGCATATGGATATTCCCTTACCCTGGACAATAATTTGAATGTGATCTCTGCGGGAGACTTTACCGGCCGTGTTGATTTTGATCCCGGATCAGGTACATTCAATATGACCCACAGCGGCGGTACGTATGATGGTTATATCCAGAAACTCGATAATTCGGGGAACTTCATCTGGGCCAAACAACTATGCGGCACCAGCCAGGAACATTATAATGATATAACCTGTGACGGAAACGGCAATATTTATGCTGCGGGCTCTTACGGCGGCACAGCCGACTTCAACCCGGATAAAAAACTAAAATACAACCTGGCCGCCTTTGGAGCAAATGATATCTTTTACCAGAAACTCAATCCTGAGGGAGCTTTTGTCTGGGCAAAACATGTCGGGGGAACCGGAAGTGAATTTTGTTATGTGATCCATTTCGATCCCTTTGGCGGAGGCGCTTTGTATACCACCGGCCTTTTAAATGGCGAGGGAGATTATGATCCGGGGCCTGGGACACTTACATTCACCCCTTTTGGTGCATACGATGTATACCTGGAGAAGCTTGACCTAGATGGTAACCTGGCCTGGGCAAAACAAATGGGGGGGACAAGCCCGGAGGTTGGTGCCGAAATTGCCACAGATCCAGATGGCAATGTTTACCTGGATGGCTATTTTTATGGTACCGCCGATTTTAATCCCGATGCCAGTGCTTCCTATTATATGACTTCAGAAGGTGCAAACGATTTTTTTATTACGAAATTGGATGCAACCGGTAATTTTATTTGGGCTGAACAACTGGGCGGCTCCGGTTACGATGGGGCACTTGTCGTGGCACTTGACAATACCGGGGATATAATAATAGGCGGTGATTTCCAGGAAACTGTTGATTTTAATCCTGACGGGGATGAAGTCTATGAACTCATGGCTACCAATGAAACAGGACGGACATTTGCAGCTATCAGGTTAAATCCGGCAGGTGGTGATATTTGCCCGATTCCGGTTAACCTGGCCGCGGGAAACATTACTACATCATCAGCAGACCTGTCATGGGATCCGGTTTCAGGTACAACTGGATATTTTATCCGTTACAGGATTATGGGAGTTACTACATGGACGTACCTTGAAGGTCCAAATCCCGGGACATCAGCATCTCTCACCGGTCTGACTGAGGCAACCTATTACGAATTCCAGGTGAAAACCGATTGCCAGAGCAATTATTCCTATTCCGGAGTCTTCACAACCCTGGGCACGGGTTGTACGGATCAATATGAGCCCAATAACACCATGGCCACTGCTGTGCAAATACAGGCCGGCACAGATTATTTTGGACTCATTGATATCATTTCCGATGTCGACTGGTTTAAAATCAACACCGGCAATCAAGCCAAGAATCTCAGGATAATCCTGTCAGATCTGCCTGCAAATTATGATATCAAATTGGTCCACGGGTCCGGTACTGTTCTGGGAATATCGCAAAACACCGGAACTACACCTGACACTATAATTTATAACTGCAAGCAGGCAGGTTTGTATTATATCCAGGTTTATGGCTATGAAGGAGCTTACGATCCGTCTGACTGCTATCAATTGAGGGTCGATGTATCCAATACACAGTACATTAAATCTGATCTGGCCGAAATTATAATTGAGGGGGTCACTGATGAATTAGTCGTTTATCCGAATCCTTCAAATTCTTCATTCAACTTCATCTATAAAACCAATTCCCCTGCACCCATAACCCTGCAACTGTTCGATATCTCGGGAAGGCTGGTGCAAGAAATCCCATCCTTACCGCCTAACGAATTGATCACCGTTGGAGAGTACCTTGAATACGGCATTTATCTTGCTGTAGTGACCCAGGGAGCAGTTAAAAACTTTGTTAAGATTGCCAAAATCAATTGATATAGATCATCCCCGAGGAGGTTGTATCATACATTTTTTTATGATACAACCTCTTTTTTCACATTAAATTCAAATTCAGTTGATTAATGCATTTTATTAACGTATCTTTAGAGTTCTTCTTATGCCAAACCAATCACCATGAAAACGAGACTTTTCTTAACAATCACGTTTGTCATCCCTGCTGTGATGGCATCCGGTCAGCGCCCCGCATTCGAACTGGCATTCACTGCTGAGAATAACGGAACCTATGTCCAGTTGGACAGCATTAAAATAATGAACCGGACGCTGGGAGGCGACACAGTCCTGGTCTATCCCGATACAGTCCTGGTAATTGAGTACGTGGGCATTCCGGAAAACCTGAATACTTCAGAAGGATTCTCCGTCCAGGCATACCCGAATCCAGTGGCCGATTACACTAAGCTGAGTCTTTTTATCCCTGAAAATGATGTCGTAAGAATACATGTTACAGATTTGATGGGAAGACTGATAATCAGGCACGAGCAAGAACTCCTAAAGGGAATACACACCTTTACATTCACTCCGGGTGGGGAAAACTTTTACCTGGTCACTGCGGAGTGGAAAGGATACTTTAAGACCGTTAAAATCGTCAATCTCACAAAAAGTGCCGGAAAAATATCTTCTCTATCCTATGAAGGATTTGATGAGATTAAGGGACAAGTCAAGGCAATGGTAGCAGTTCAGTCCTTTGATTACACTCCGGGAGATGAATTGCTTTATATCGGTTACACTGCCGACCTCGAATCGGGTATAATTGATGCCCCAAATGAAAGCCGTACCTATACCTTTCAGTTCGCGACCAATATCCCCTGTCCGGGAGTACCGACTGTTGAATATGAAGGACAGGTCTACAACACTATCCAGATCTTCAGTCAATGCTGGCTGAAAGAGAATTTGAATGTGGGCGGGATGATCAATGGAACAATTGAACAATCGAACAATGGAACCATTGAGAAGTACTGTCATAACAACCAGCCCGACAGTTGCGAAAAATATGGCGCACTTTACCAATGGGACGAAATGATGCAATACACCACAAAGCCAGGTGTCCAGGGCATCTGTCCACCGGGCTGGCATATTCCATCGGATGAAGAGATAAAAATACTTGAGGGTGCTGTAGACAGAGATTATGGTTTTGGGAATCCTGAATGGGATGATTATGATTTTTCTGAATACAGGGGCTTTGATGGCGGGACAAACCTTAAATCTACCACCGGCTGGTATAATGGAGGTGATGGCACCGACTTGTTTGGTTTTTCGAGTCTTCCCAATGGTTATCGTATGGAGGATGGCACTTTCGGTAGCTCATGTAAATGGAGTGATTTGTGGACATCATCTCAGAATAGCACTGTCACCGCTTGGGACCACTATGTTTCATATTGGCAACCAGGAATAATGCGCTGGTATTATGATAAGGTTTGGGGACTCAGTGTCCGCTGCTTAATGGATGATTAACCGGCCCTTGCCTTCAGATTCAATTCTTATCAAACCTACCCATTATGAAAACCAAAATCACTTTAATTTCAGTCTTTGTCATCCTTGTTATGATGGCATCCGGTCAGCGCCCCGCATTCGAACTGGCATTCACTGCTGAGAATAACGGCACCTATGTGCAGTTGGACAGCATTAAAATCATGAACCGGACCCAGGGAGGCGACACCGTCCTGGTCTATCCCGATACGGTCCTTGTGATTGAGTACGTGGGCATTCCGGAAAATCAGAATAATTCAGAAGGATTTTCAATCCAGGCATACCCGAATCCGGTGGCCGATTACACTACGTTGAGCCTTTTTATTCCTGAAAATGATGTCGTAAGAATACATGTTACAGATTTGATGGGAAGACAGCTAATAAGTCACCGGCAGCAACTCTTTAAGGGAATACACATCTTTACATTCACTCCGGGTGGGGAAAACTTTTACCTGGTCACTGCGGAGTGGAAAGGATATTGCAAAACAGTTAGAATCGTCAATCTTTCAAAAAGTCCCGGTAGAACCTGTTCATTATCTTATGAAGGATTTGATGAGATTAAGGGACAGGTCAAGACAATGAAAGCGATCCGGCTTTTTGAATATAATCCTGGTGATGAACTGCTTTATATTGGTTACGCCGATACCCTTCAGTCCGGTATGCTGGATGTCCCTGAAGAGAGTGAAACATATACCTTTCAGTATGCGACCAACATACCCTGTCCCGGCATGCCAACAGTGGAATACGAAGGCCAGGTTTATAACACCATCCAGGTATTTAGCCAGTGCTGGCTGAAAGAGAATCTGAATGTTGGAACGATGATACCTGGAAACCTGGATATGACTGATGACGAAATCATAGAAAAGTACTGCTTTAATGATAAGCCGGACAGTTGTGATAAATACGGCGGACTCTACGAATGGGACGAAATGATGCAATACACCACGCAACAAAGTGTCCGGGGCATTTGTCCTCCAGGCTGGTATCTGCCATCGGATGAAGAATGGAAAGTAATGGAAGGATCTGTGGACAAACAATTTGGCATCGGTGATGAAACCTGGCATGGCTGGGGATATAGAGGTTATGATGCGGGGAAAAACCTGAAAACCAAGAATGGCTGGATGTTTGGAGGCAACGGCGACGATCTGTTTGGTTTTTCGGGTTTGCCAGGTGGCGGACTCATCCCCGGTTATGGCTTCGTCGCGATTGGTTACGAAGGAGATTGGTGGTCGTCTACAGAAGGCGGTGTCGGCGCAAGGAGCCGCTACCTTAATTATGCTAGTCCGAGGGCAGGCCGTACCGGCCAACCTAAGGTTAATGGTATTAGTGTCCGCTGCTTAAAGGATAATTAACTAACCCTCGCAAGCTATGAAAAAGTTTTTATTACTTTCTTCTGCACTATTCGTAATGCAATTTTCCCGGGCTCAATGGGAACCGGATGTCAGGCTCACCAATACTAATGATTCATCCTCAACTAACTCTAGCAGAGGCCATAATATAACAACGAACGGCGATACTGTCCATATAGTTTGGTACGATAAAAGTGACGGGAACTGGGAAATTTACTACATGCGTTCAACAGATAAAGGGGTAAGCTGGGAATCTGCTATCCGGCTTACAAATGACCCTGCGAGATCATATTCTCCTTCTATTGCGTTATCTGGTCAGGACGTGCATGTAGCCTGGTTTGATATGAAGCCCGGGAATTTTGAAATTTATTATGTACGCTCTACGGATGGAGGTACAAACTGGGATGACGAGCAACGATTAACGGATGATTCATATTTTTCCAGCTCGGCAACTATTTCAAGTTACGGTTCCTATGTACACCTGGCTTGGGTTAACTCAGACAACATTTCCGGGATTTATCAGGTATTTTACAAAAACTCATCCGACGGAGGTATCAGCTGGGGAGATGAAATCTGCCTCTCGGGTGATTCTCCCATTGCCTATAGTGCATCTATGGCAGTTTCCGGTTCAGATGTATATGTAGTGTGGCATGACGGTCGTGACGGCGATTCGGAAATATATTACAGAAAATCTGTTGACAATGGTTTTACATGGGAACCTGAAATTCGCTTAACCTATTTGAATATGCAGGAGACGTATCATGACATTGCAGTATCCGGCTCAACAGTTCATCTTGTTTGGGCGGATTGGCGTCATAGCAATTCTGAAATATATTACAGGGGTTCAACAGATGGCGGAGAAAACTGGGGAGAAGATACCCGGATAAGTCTTGATCAGGCGACTTCGACTTTACCCAAACTGGCAATATCAAATTCAATGCTGCATGTAGTTTGGCAGGATAACCGAAGTGGATATTATGATATCTATTACAATTATTCGCTTGATGGTGGCAAAACCTGGCTCCAGGAAACTCAACTAAACGATTATTTCTATCGTGCAGAGCGCCCGTTCATCGCCGTCTCTGACTCTGTTTTACATGTTATTTGGCGTGATTTACGTGATGAAAATTATGAAATCTATTATAAACGTAATCCTACGGGTGGAATGCCTGTGGGAACGGAAGATGTGCCGTCGCTGGCTTCCGGCGGGCAGTTGAGTGTCTACCCCAATCCGGCCAGTAGGCAGTTGACAGTTGAACGGTCGGCGGTCGGCGGTCAGCGGTCGGCGGTTAGATTGTCGATCTTGGATTTATGCGGACGAGAAATAAAAGAATTCGAAAATATTTCATCATTTCCATACCCGGCAGATATTTCCGATCTCTTTGATGGGGTATATATTTTGAGGATTATGGATGACTCTTGTAACTCCGGTTCAATGAAGTTTATGAAAGTATCTGAATAGTCAATATGGTAAAATTGCGCACTACGGCGTGAGATCGACCTTCTGATGTAGGATTAATTCAAGTTCATTCGCAAGATCGATGAATTCGATGCCAATCGGCTTTTCGAATTCAACCAGAATATCGACATCGCTATTTTCATTAAAGTCTCCCCGAGCCACTGACCCAAAAACACCAATAGTCTTGATGGGATACTTCTTTTGAAGACCCGGTTTGTTCTTTAAGATTAAGGATAATATAACATTCAGGGATTTCATAAAACAACTTTACAATACTTTCACTCATTCCGCCTAATGGGGATTTCGGTTTTTGAAAGCTGTTAAATTGTTCAATTGTTCAATTGTTCAATTGTTATAATGCTATTGTTGACCGCCAATTGCCGACTGCCAACTGCCCAACTGTCCAACTGTCCAACTGTCCAATTGTCCAACTGAAATCCTTGCTTTTCTCCCCAAAACATCCTACTTTTATCCCATCCATTTCATCCTCAACGATCTTCATTATCATGTAAGATGAAAATAAGAGTAATTTTTATAATTGCCGGGTTATACTTTATGCCATGCAACCTGCCTGCCCAGGACAATACTTCATTTTACAGGCCCCGTTCCGTTTATTTAGAATTAGGCGGCAATGCAATTTATGGTTCAATAAACTTTGAAAATAAGTTTACTGATTTTAAATATCACAATATTGGATTAAGGGTTGGGTGTGGTTGGATGAATAAATTGCTTGTTCCGCTTTCAACTTTGAATTATTACTTTGGACGGAGAAATCATTTCTTAGAAATTGGAGTTGGAATTATTTATGGGGATGGATATGATTATGATATTGTTTGGACGGGATCTATCGGATATAGATATTTGATTGAAAAGAATGGCTTGTTCTTTAGAGCAGATTTTACCCTTTCACTAATGCCGGAAGATATAGACAGTGACCGGGTTTGGAAATGGGGTGGAATCAGTATTGGATATGCGTTTAAATCTAAGAAAAAGTCCCCAACTTAACCATAAACACTTAACATTCATCACTTTAGAAAGTGATCCCGAAGGGACTCGAACCCTTAACCCTCAGAACCGGAATCTGATACTCTATCCAATTGAGCTACGGGACCGGAAAATGTTGAATGTTTAATTTTAAATTTTGAATGAATAAAATAAAATTTTCCCGAATTCAACATTCAACCTTCAACATTCAAAATTACAAGGCAAAACTACGAAAAAAACAGAATAGTATTACCTTTGCCGTTATCGAAATTTGTCAAACTTAATCAATACAAATATGTCAACCAGAGTGTTAGATCACGTAAAACCGGGTGTGGTTTTTGGTGAAGATGTCAGGAAAATATTTGAACTGGCTAAAGCCAACCATTTCGCTTTACCTGCTGTGAATGTGGTGAGTACCGACAGCGTTAATGCTGTGCTGGAAGCGGCTAAGACGGTGAATTCACCGGTGATCATCCAGTTTTCCAATGGCGGGGCTGCTTTTTACGCGGGTAAAGGACTTTCCAACGACCAGGAAAAAGCTGCCATTGCAGGCGCTGTTTCAGGTGCCCTTCATATCCATCTCCTGGCCGAAATGTATGGCATCCCCGTGATCCTTCATACCGATCATGCCGCCAAAAAGCTGCTTCCCTGGATCGACGGGCTGCTGGATGCCGGCGAAAAGCATTTTAAAGAGCATGGCAAGCCGCTGTTCAGCTCCCATATGCTCGACCTCTCTGAAGAACCAATCGAAGAGAATATCGCCATCTGTAAAAAATACCTGGAGCGCATGTCGAAAATAGGCATGACGCTTGAGATTGAACTGGGTGTGACCGGTGGCGAAGAAGACGGCGTGGATAATACCGGCATTGACAGTTCAAAGCTTTATACCCAGCCGGAGCACGTAGCTTTTGCATACACTGAACTGAAGAAGATCAGCCCGGACTTCACCATTGCCGCTTCTTTCGGTAATGTCCACGGGGTTTATAAGCCGGGCAATGTCAAATTACAGCCCATCATCCTCAATAATTCACAGAAATACATCGAGCAAAAGCTTAATACCGGGCCAAAGCCGGTCAATTTCGTCTTCCACGGCGGATCAGGCTCCAGCCAGGCAGAGATCAGGGAAGCCATTTCCTACGGCGTGATCAAAATGAATATCGATACCGACACCCAATGGGCTTTCTGGGAAGGCGTGCTGAATTATTACGAGAAAAACAAGGGCTACCTGCAAGGCCAGATCGGCAACCCCGAAGGCGAAGACAAGCCGAACAAGAAATATTACGATCCCCGCAAATGGCTGCGTGAAGGCGAAGGTACAATGATAAAAAGACTTAAGACAGCTTTCGAAGATTTGAACTGTATTGACAGGAATTGACCTCACCCCTTTACCCCCCTGCCCCCTATTCCCCCTCTCCAAAATGGAGAGGGGGACAGGGGGTGAGGTTATCTGCTCAACGCTGCCAGTAGTTCCTTGGGATGCATACTCAGCACCGGGATTGGTGAATGATTCACCATTTGCTGGGCATAAGGCCCTAAAAGCAGGTTGCGCGTAGTGGTTTCCTGCTCCGTCATAATAGAGATAAGATTGGCATTTACCTTAAGCGCGTATTCGATGGTCGAATCCGTAAGGTTATCCGCATGCACCGCTTCCAGCACATAATGAATATTTTCTTCCTCCAGGTGTTTTACAACCTGCTCGGCATAGCTGTCGACTTTTCTGATTACTGCAGTCACATTTGACGTATAAACCCTGAGTATATGGACTTCAGCGTTGAAGATTTTAGCCATATAAGCCGTAAAAGGCACTTTTTGCCGTGTCTCCGGGGTGCTGTCGAGTGGCAGGATGATCTTTTCAAGGTCACGTTTGATACTCACCCCTCCCCTGATCGTGATCACAGGCTTGCGCAGGGCGCTGACGATGCGGTTGGCGTTGCTTCCCATCCAGAATTCCTCAAAGCCCGATGATCCATGGGTACCTGCAATTACAAGAAAGACTTCCTTTTTATCTGCTTCCGTAACAATTTCCTGGTAAACCTTTCCTTGCTTGACCAGGTATGTCAGCGTATTCTTACCTAGTTTCTTCTGGTACTTTTCCACCAGCTCATCGAATTTATCTTTCACCATAGCCGACAGCGTCTGTGCACCTTCGGTAAAGAGGTCTTTCGAGGAATCGGGCTTGACCACAAACATCATTTCAATTCCGGCATCAGCCTTATTGGCAATGGTAATCCCATGCTCCAGCGCATTGATGGAACATTCCGAAAAATCTACAGCAACAAGTATCTTCTTCATTTTTGCAGGTTTAATTTATTACAGGAAAATTGATTTCATCTTTACTGACCCATGCACTGGGATAATCCACCATGATCAGTTGTATGGTCTTTTCCGCTTCGAGCCGGCTTCTGAAGTCACCAACCCTTACCCGGTAATTCGGTGCTTTCCAGCTAACATAAGCCTGGATTTCAGGGTACTTCAGCATAAACTCATCGCGTATTTGCCTGGCCCTGTCGCTTGAGTTCAGGCCCGAGTCGAAAAATATCTGGATACGATAGCCGGGTATCGCTTTACTGTCAGGGTTCTCCATGATCTTCAGCCTGAGTGCTTCATAATCACTCAAAACGCTGTCAACAAGGCTGCTTTGAATAACTACCACGCTTCCTTGCTGCTGATGCTGTGCGGCGGAGACCATCGCCATCATCATAAAAAATCCGGTGATCAGGAAATATCTCATGGTTAACCTACGGGGGTTATCGATACCAATTCTTTCGCCCTCATGCTCAGTACCGGTACCGGTGAATGGTTGATCATCTGCCGTGCGTCGGGCCCGAGGAAGATGTTTGCCGTCGTGGTTTCCTGTTCCGTCATGATCGCGATCATGCCGGCTTTTATCGTTTCGGCGTAATCGATCGTGGTCCGCGTAATGTTTTCCGACTCTTTGGTCACGGCAATATATTTGATCTTTCTTTCGTCAAAATAATCCATCACCTGTTTTGCATAATTATCCACTCTTCTTTGAACGGATTTTAACGGCGTAGAGTATAAAGAGAGCACATGAATTTCTGAATTGAACAATCCGGCTAATTGGGAAACGATAGGGATCTTTTGCCGGGTTTCCTGGGAGCTGTCGATGGGTATAAGGATCCGCTGAATATCCTCAACTTTGCAGTCGTGCCTGATGGTGATCAGCGGGCAGGGCGCGTTGGTGACGATGCGGTAGGCGTTGCTGCCGATCCAGAACTCTTCGAAACCCGAAACGCCGTGCGTCCCGGCGACGATCAGGTCGGCGTTCACGCTCTTGGCCTGCTGGGCGATTTCAAGATAGACTTTGCCTTTGCGTGTTTTGTAATCCAGCTTTCCTCCTTTGAGGCTTTTGGAATACTTTTCCTGCAGTTCTTTCAGCAGGGCAACCTTTTCATTTCTTTCCTCATGGGCGAAACCTTCAAAGACAACCTCCTCGCTGGTCGTGTTGTCTACCCAAACCATCTGCACATCCGCCTTTGCCTTATTGGCAATATGAATTCCGTATGCAAGGGCATTCAGAGATGTTTTGGAAAAGTCGATGGCGACAATGATCTGTTTCATGGCCTGGCATTAAAGTAATGAAACGTAAAATTAAGTAATTAAAATAGAAACGGCAATAGCTGGAAGTTAAAAGAGGAAAAATCTTCTAATTGCTTGACTTTTCCAACCAATTGGATTACATTTATCTCAACCAAAAGCCCCCCGAATTATTAACTTCTAAACCATTGATTATGAAAACGTTCGCCCCCACCTGTGGGATTTTAGCCATTCTTTTATTGGCAGTTAGCTGCTCGGGAGATTACGTGATTGCTTACTTTAACTCCCTTGGATTCGATGAATGCGGAATTATAAAGATTGATAACCTTCAAGGGAAAGAGTTAGAGATAATCAAGCTTAATTCCAGGCAAAATCAGGTGGTCATCGATCTTTCAGCATTCTCCAATGGATTGTACATGGTTATCTTAATTGTCAATAACAGGCTAATCGAATCAGAGAAACTAATTAAAGGCCGATATTAGATCAGATCATTGAATATTTCATATAAAAAGAGTGTACTGCAATGGTTTGGTTTTATAAGTTCTTGAACTGGATTTTTACCTTATTAGCTATCTTGATTTTAGGATTATCAGGAACAGCTCAGGATTGGCCTAAAATTTATGGAACATACAGAGATGAATATGGAAAAAAAATCATCGAAAGTTATGATAAAGGATTTTTTATATGTGGTTCAATTCTGAAAAATGCAGAACAATTCAGGTTCGGATGGCTTATAAAAACCGACATTAATGGTAATCTAATCTGGGATAAAAAAATTGGAAACTATCAGGTTGAGAATTTCTTTACGGATTTCGATAGAACGGATGATCAGGGATTGATTTTATGTGGTGCAACAGCCCAGGAAGATTATGCCAGAGATCCTTTATTTGTTAAGCTAAATCCATGTGGTGAAATTGAATGGTGCAAGATCTTTTTATCAGATGAAATGAATTATGCTACTGGTGTTATTCAATTACCTGACGGACAACTTTTAGGAATGCTAACCTATTATGGCGGTGATTATCAAAATATCAGAATTAGTTTAGTAAAAATGGATATCGAAGGAAATCCCATCTGGATAAAGCACTTGGCACAGCAGGATACTGTTGCAAATGAAGAAGGCAGGTATCTTGATTTAACTCTGGATAGTAATTATCTGGTTTCTGGAAGTTGCTTCAAACCCAGTTTAAAGCCATATTTTATAAAAACTGACACCACAGGAGAAGAGCTTTGGAACCTTGATTGGCCGGTAGGATTCGGAGGGGTTGCTGGCCAAAGCGCTTTCATGTCCAATGGTATGATTTATAATGCTTCTTCAATTCAGTTTCAGTCCCCATATATCCCAAAAATTCCATATTTATTGAAATTTAATGAATATGGTCAAGCAATCGGTCAATATCCTCTTATGGGTACAGATACGGTAGTGCGGGGAGGAGCTCAATCAATGGTAATCGGTAATGATTCAATTATTTATACAGGATTGGTCTGGACCGATGATCCAACTTTATTCACTGGCTTCTGCGAAATATATAAAACTGATACAGTTGGGAATACACTTTGTCAAAGAAGATTGCTCGATGAGGATCATCCCCCTTCATGCATGATCAAAACTTTTGATAGTAAGATCATTGTAATTGGAGAATTCTTTGTCGATACCAACTGGGATATCTACATGTGGAAAATGAATGAAAACCTGGAGGATGATACGCTGTACACGCAACCGTTAGTATATGACAGTCTTTGTCCGTATGAAATCCAATCGGATACCGTGTTGCTGGACTGCGGCCTTTTCGTGAATATTGATGAAATTCCCACCCAGGAAGAATACGAATCTTCGATTAAAATATTGCCAAACCCGGCCAGAGATTGGGTAGTGCTTACGCTGCCGGATTTGCTGGCAGAAGGGCAGGTAGAGATGGCGGTTTATGATATTTTTAGCAGGGAGGCAGGGAAGCTGGGAAGCGGGGAGGTTTTGCCTTCTAATCGAATGATCGCATTGGATATTTCCTGGTATCCTTCGGGAATGTATATTGCAGTAGTGATGGATCAGAAAGGAAGAAGATTTACGGGGAAGTTTGTGGTTTCCAAATAAATCGAAAACTGCCTGATCACGCTTTTGATCAGTACTTTCTGATATCTAAATTTAAGTGACATGGAAGGACGGAGAATCCGCATTCTGGCGAGCGGGAAATTTATTCGGCCAGCGGATTAATCGCGTAATCCCTGTGTAACCCCTCCAGGGTAAATATCTTGTGATGCAATTCGCCGGCTACAATACTTGATGCCCTACAGGCAAGGAAGGAGAATGTGGCGTGGTAGCGAGGTAACGAGGTAACGAGGTACGAGGTAGAGAAGTAGCGAGGTAATTTGGAATTTGGAATTTGGAACAATGGAACATTGGAACCCTGGAACATTTTCCCTACATTTGTCTTTCATTTAATCCAGGATGAACGATAACCTCGATCCTTCAGGCAAATATCTTAATGAGGCGGAACGCGAGGCCGAACAGGTGCTGCGGCCGGCGGATTTCGGTAATTTTGCCGGGCAGCTTAGCGTTAAGGAAAACCTGACGGTATTTGTCCAGGCGGCAAAGCAAAGAGGCGATGCACTCGACCACGTACTGCTCCACGGCCCTCCTGGACTCGGTAAAACTACCCTTTCCTATATCATTGCCAACGAACTGGGGGTGAATATCCGGATCTCCTCAGGACCGGTGCTTGACAAGCCCGGTGACCTTGCAGGTCTCCTTACCAACCTGGAACCTAACGACGTCCTTTTCATCGACGAAATACACCGGCTTAGCCCCGTGGTGGAAGAATATCTCTATTCCGCCATGGAGGACTACCGTATCGATATAATGATCGAGAGCGGACCGAATGCGCGGAGCGTGCAGATCAAGCTGAATCCGTTCACTTTGGTTGGTGCAACTACCCGCTCCGGACTGCTCACGGCCCCCCTCCGCTCTCGTTTTGGTATCAACCTGCGCCTTGCTTACTACGACGCGGAAACCCTCGAATGGATCATTTACCGCTCTGCTAAAATACTTAACGTCCCTGTCGCTAAGGAAGCCGCCAGGGAAATTGCACGCCGCAGCCGCGGGACACCACGTATCGCCAACCTGCTGCTACGGCGGGTCAGGGATTTTGCCCAGATCAAAGGCGACGGGAAGATCAGCCTGGAAATCGCCCAGTTTGCGCTGAAAGCGTTGAACGTCGACCTGCACGGCCTCGACGAAATGGATAACCGCATCCTGACCACGATCATCGAGAAATTCAAGGGCGGCCCTGTCGGGATCAATACCATTGCTACGGCAGTCGGCGAAGAAGCCGGGACTATCGAGGAAGTCTACGAACCTTTCCTCATCCAGGAAGGCTACCTGATGCGCACCGCCCGTGGCCGCGAAGTGACCGAGCTGGCCTACCGCCATCTTGGAAAATTTATGCAGCCCAAACAGGACAAGCTGTTCTGATCTTTTCTTCCTGTAATTCAAAATCTTTACTAATTGGAAACCGGAAGGCGCCACGAAATCTCCCAATGGATAAAAACCAGGTCATCAGAGCTGGGTTTTTCAGCCTGCGGAATTGCTGAAGCTTCATTTATGGAAAATGATGAAGAAAGGCTCAATCACTGGCTTTCACAGGGTTTTCACGGGGAAATGGGCTATATGGCCAGGAATGTGGAAAAAAGGCTTGATCCCGGCAAGTTACTGCCCGGTGCCAGGTCGGTCATTGTGTTGCTGATGAATTATTTCCCGGAAGAAACCCTTCCTGAAGAAAACAATTACAAAATTGCAAGGTACGTTTACGGCAAGGATTATCATCACGTCATCCGGGAAAAGCTGAACTTGTTGACAGAAGAACTGAAGGCTGTTGCCGGTGAATTCCAGTCGAGGGCATTCACCGATTCGGCGCCGGTGCTGGAGCGGTCATGGGCTGAAAAAGCCGGCCTGGGCTGGATCGGGAAGAATACCTGCCTGATCCACCCAAAGATCGGCTCCTTCGTTTTCATCGGCGAGATCATCACTGACCTGGAACTGGAGTACGAAAAGCAGCAGGTCAACGATCTCTGCGGGGGCTGCACCCGTTGCATCGATGCCTGCCCGACCGGTGCCATCCTCGCACCCCGTTTGCTCGACGCACGCAGGTGCATCTCTTACCATACCATTGAATCCAAGGGTGAACTGCCTGAGGAAGATAAAGACAAATTTCAGGACTGGATTTTCGGTTGCGATATCTGCCAGGAGGTCTGCCCGTGGAACCGGAAAGCCGCCCCGCATAAGGAAGAGGCGTTCAAACCCCGCCCGGAACTGAGGAAGATGGATAAAGCTGCCTGGGAAGGATTGACGGAGGAACAATTCAATGAACTGTTTAAAGATTCTGCCGTTTTGAGGACAAAATACTCAGGTCTGAAAAGAAATATTGAATTTCACGCAAAGAGCGCAAAATGAAACAAATAAGAGCGCAAATTCACCAAAACAGATTTCAATTATGAAACTTGCCTTATATTCAACACTATTTTATTTAATTTCAGCTTTCTGCTCTTATGGCTCAGGTTTCCAAGTACAGTATCCAACAGGAAAAATGGATACTATTCCTCCTCCACCGCCCGGCGGACCTGTGACCCTCACCGGCCCTTCTTCCGCCTGCGTCGGCGATGCTTCGGAATATATTACCGAAGTCCCCCTGGCCTGTATCTGCCAGTGGTACATTGATGATGTGCTGCAACCCGATACCCTGCCGGTGTTCACTCTCGTCTGGGAACAAGCCGGCACCCGGGAGATTGCTGTGGCTTTCCTTTGCTCCGGGGGAGAGCTTACGGATCCGGAAACTCTCTCCGTCAGCGTTTTCGGGGTCCAGCAGCCCACTCCGATTGACGGGCCGGCGCTCGTTTGTGAATATGTTTCCGAGACTTACTCCACTGTAACCGGGCCGGGAGATTCGTGCCAGTGGAAAGTAAACGGCGTGATCCAGCCCGGCTATGCCCCTTCCATAAATTATGCCTTCGGCGGGCCGGGTAATTACTGGTTCGAAGTTTTCGCCTACAACCCCTGCGGTACAAGCAACACGGAAACAAAAGCAGTTACAGCCAATGGCACTGCACCTTTTGTTTTCCTCGGCAACGATACTACCTTATTGCCCGAACAGACCCTGCTGCTGGATGCAGGAAATCCCGGCTGTGAATACCTCTGGTCGACAGGCGCCACCACACAGACCATTCTCGTTGGTGTTACCGGGACTTATTCCGTTACCGTTACCAATGACTGCGGTTCGGGAGAAGATACGATTGTGGTTACTGTCCTGGTCGGGATGGAAGAAATGATAAATCCAACCCCCTGCCACTTGACAATTCTGGAAAACCGTACGATCAGCATTACTGATCTTCCGTGCGGCACGGCTATTGCCCGGGTATTCAACCTGTCGGGAACCGAAGTGTACAAAGGTCCGGCAGACGACGACATCCTGCTTCCTGATCCGGGAATTTATATCATCAGGGTGTTGACGGATGAATTCATCTGCCAGGAAAAAATCTTTATAAAATAAAAAAAGGAATAGCTTACCAGGCAGGTTTGAACTGGTAATAAAGGCTGAAGACCAGGCAATCATTGAACTGGCCATAATTTCCGGGGAAAATCCTGAGTATATCCCCCGTAGCATTGTCGCTCCGGATATTCAGCATTGAATTGTTCGTCCGTATATTCACATACAAATGATCGGTGAGATAAACATACAACCCGGCATTGAGCTGGAATGTAACGCTGGCCGGCTTATTGGCGCCTTTAATCTCTTCGTAATTGTTTTCCTCGTACCATCCGACAAGGAAACCGGCTGACGGCCCTGCCTCGATCTTAAACCTCTTGTTCACAATATACTGGTAAAGTAAAGGCAACTCAATATAATTAACCCTGAAGAGATACTGGTTGTAATTATTGGCTGAATCGGGATTTTCACGGCTCCCTTTCTGGAAATATTCCAGTTCCATCTGGAGGACTGAATGTTCCGATATCTGGAGGCTCACAAAAGCACCGGCAAAGATGCCGGCTTTATGGAAACCATAATACGTATCACCCGCAACCTGCGTACCTGCAACACCGGCCATAATACCCCCGTTGAACTGCTGAGCCTTCATTGACAAGCAGGTGAGGAAAAAAATTAACGATATGATAACACTGGCCGGTTTCCGCATGGTTACGCTCTGTTAACGGTATTTATTCCCCAAAGATCGTAAAATTAGCAGCACCCGCAGCATCTCCCTTTATAGACATCCGCTTTATTTGCTAATTTCGCCGTCAAAGTAACTAAACCTGAACAACTTCAACCAGTTAACAACCATGGAGCCATATAAGATCCTTCTTGTGGATGATGAACCGGACATCCTTGAATTCCTGGGTTATAACCTTCAGAAGGAAGGATACGAAGTGTATACCTGCAATAACGGCAAAGACGGTCTTGCCAAAGCCAGGGCAACACATCCCCACCTGATCATCCTTGATGTGATGATGCCCGAAATGGATGGCATTGAAACCTGCCGGGAGATCAGGCAGGTCCCTGAACTGAGAAACGCCCTGGTGATCTTTCTTACGGCCCGCGGGGAAGATTATTCGCAAATAGCCGGCTTTGATGCCGGCGCCGATGATTATGTCACCAAGCCCCTGAAACCCCGCGTACTGGTGAGCAGGATCAAAGCCCTTCTAAAAAGATACACGCCTGAGCCGGGCGATAAGACAAAAACGGTGATCGAGCTGGAAGGTTTCACCATCGACCGTGAAAGATATGCCGTGATAAGGGAGGGAAAGGAATTTCACCTGCCAAGAAAGGAATTCGAGCTCCTCAGCCTGCTGGTTTCAAAGCCAAACAAGGTTTTCACGCGCGAGGAGATCCTATCCAGCATCTGGGGGGATGATGTGATCGTGGGCGATAGGACGATCGATGTGCATGTCAGGAAGATCAGGGAAAAATTACCGGAAATGAATATCAGGACGATAAAAGGCGTTGGATATAAGTTTGAAAGTTAGGCCCCTACCCCTAAATGGAGGGGGCTGCTAGAAGTGTAGTTTGTGGTAGTCGAACTTCTGCTCCTCGCGCCATTTATGGATGATAATTGACAGGTGGACGAAAATATCCAGATCATTCTTTCTTAGCCAGGCAACGGCCTCCGGTTTATTGTGGCAGGCATCAGCGAAAATCGTCAGCAACTGGTAATTGTTATTATTCAGCCACTCATACGCTTTTACGGATTCATCTATTGCCGAGTCAAGTGCCGCCAGATGCGGATAATTGTTTTTAAGCAGCCAGTGCACGGCTTCATCGGATCCGCGGATAGCGCTTGCAAGGGCTGCCAGCTCGGGGTAGCCGTTCTTCAGCAGCCAGTTATAAATCTTGTCATTGCCGCGGATCGACTCGCCAAAAGCCATCAATATCTTGACATCATAATTAATCATCTCAGTAATATACCTGCGCTTTAATACCGGTTTTTTCCACCTTATCGGCGATCTGGTTTAATTCATCAAACGAAATCTTCTCCAGGGTATTCAACGGGGTTGAACGGTCAATCGGGTAGATCATCACATATTTCGGGTTGATGGCGGTAATATGCTCCAGCCATCTTGAAAAGCCCGGTTCAGCAGTATTATCAATCATTTTCCCATCCAGTGTCCCTCTCAGGAACAGGGTCTGGATGATCAGTTCGCCATTGAATTCTTTAAGCTTTTCAACGATGGTTCGCAGGGTGATCCCCGAACGCGGCCCGTTGATGAGCCGGAACATTTCTTCGGTGCCTGCATCCAGCTTCATGATACTGTTCCCTGTTTTTTTCAGCGCATTGAAAACCGCCGGTTTATCCAGTGTAGAGGCATTCGACAGGACCGATACGCTGGCATCAGGAAAATACCGGTCCCTGAGAATAATGGTATCTTCAAGTATCTCCGGAAACTGGGGATGGATGGTAGGTTCGCCGTTGCCGGCAAATGTAATTGCATCAGGCCGTTTCCCCTCTTCTACCAGGGATTTGAGCCTTTCTTCCAGTTTTTCCCTCACCAGTTCGCGCCCTGGCAATTTTTTATCCCCTTGCTGCTGGTCCTTTGTCCAGCCACACTCGCAATAAATGCAATTGAAAGTGCAGTATTTCATATCGACCGGTAGAAGGTTCACTCCCAGCGAAACCCCGAGCCGCCTGCTGCTCACCGGTCCGAAAACCACTTCATGAAATAATATCGACATAAATCGTTATCCTGTAATTAAATATGCTTTCTTCACAAAATTAAACATTTATGAAGCATAACAGAGATTAGACCTATCTCTAATTTTATATTATTTTTGGCATAATAAGTAGGCATCCTATGCTAACACTGGAAGAGATAAAAGAGCCCGTAAAGGAGAACCTTAAGGAATTCGAGCAGAAATTCAAGGCTTCCATGAAAAGTTCCGTTCCGTTGCTTGACACGATTACCCGGTATTTATACAAGCGGAAAGGCAAGCAGATGAGGCCGATGTTCGTATTCCTGACGGCGAAAATGTGCGGGAATGTCAATGATTCGACCTATCGTGCCGCTTCCCTGATCGAGCTTCTTCACACAGCCACCCTTGTTCATGATGATGTGGTTGACGATTCCAATGAACGAAGGGGGTTCTTTTCTATAAATGCCCTCTGGAAAAACAAGATCGCAGTGCTGGTAGGTGATTTCCTTTATTCACGGGGGCTCCTGCTATCAATTGAGGGGAAAGATTACCATCTGCTGCAGATCGTATCAAACGCCGTAAGGGAAATGAGTGAAGGGGAATTGCTTCAGATTGAAAAAGCAAGGCGGTTGGATATCAGTGAAGAGATTTATTTCGAGATCATAAGGAAGAAGACAGCTTCCCTCATCTCATCATGCTGTGCATGTGGCGCCGCTTCTGCAGGTGTTCCCGATGAAACTACGGCACATATGAAGAAATTCGGTGAACTGGTGGGGATCTCTTTCCAGATAAAAGATGATTTATTTGATTTTGAGGCAGGAAACCGGACCGGCAAGCCAAACGGCATCGATATCAAAGAGCAGAAAATGACCCTTCCGCTGATCTATATGCTGAACCAGCTCAGCAGTTATGAGAAGCGACAGGTTATCCGCACCATCAAAAATCATCATGACGACCCGGTGAGGGTGGCCGGTATTATCGACCGTGTGAACCATAGCGGCGGGATCAGTTATGCCCGTGGTAAAATGCTGGAATACCGTCAGCAGGCACTCGAAATG
Organism: uncultured Bacteroidales bacterium; assembly: GCA_964371595.1. Lineage (GTDB taxonomy): Bacteria > Bacteroidota > Bacteroidia > Bacteroidales > JAGOPY01 > JAGOPY01. Next base: position 51,928 of record CAYJNJ010000007.1, read on the forward strand.
CTGAAAGACATGCCAGAGAATGAAGCCAGGAAATCATTGGAACAACTTGTGGTTTACACGACGGAAAGGAACAAATAAAAAAGGGGAGTATAGCCATCTCCCCTTTTCCAAACTACTTTTGAGAATTGAAAATATTGGTGAATTTGATCAGAATTTAAGAGTAACTCCAACGTTCACCACTGAAATAAGCCAACCGATTTCAGCATTTACTCCAAAATGATCGGTAAAAAACCACCTTGCACCGGCATAGGCCCCGGCAAATGGTTTTGTGCCCGGTTGTTCAACATTATTGTCATCATTATCGCCTATATATTGTTGTCCGCCAAAATTGACGCCGAGGGCAAATCCTGCGTAGGGATCAAACCTGTCATGGAAAACAAAATGGTAATTGCACCGTGCGGCAACAATAATATTCGTCCTTCTCCACTCCTTCGGATCATATCCTTCCGGGCCATAGTAAGACATGCTACCGGCAAGGTACCCGCCGATACTAACGATACCATTCATTTTCGGACCCATAGGTGCCCGTACAATACCGTATTCATAAGATGCTGAAAATGATGGCAATAATCCGGAATAATAGTCATTAAAAGCATAATTAACATTTCCAAAGCCTAAATCAAGATTAATTGCCTGGGATTTTTTTTCAAAAACCTGTGAAAAACCTGCTATTCCAGTCAAGAAGACCATCATAGTCAGCAACATCAACTTTTTCATAATTTAATATTTTAGGTAAGCTATTCCTGGCCAGATTATTCTGCACCAATTAGATACAAAGGTCAGCATATACGATGCGGAAAGTGTTACACAATAAAAGAAAAGAATTACATAATTCACACTTTAAAGTGCAAAATGCCTGTTTCGGTAATAAAGCCAGTTATCAACTCCGCCGGTGTTACGTCAAATGCGGGATTTAGCGCCGGGGAACCGGGTGAGCAAACCAGGATTTTCTCTTTCCTTCCATCTTCTGTTATGCCTTCCTGGTACAGCACTTCAGCGGGATCACGTTCTTCTATTAGGATATGGCTGCCGTCGGGGCAATCCCTGTCGAATGTCGACAAAGGGGCAGCCACATAAAATGGAATATTAAAATGTTTTGCAGCGATGGCTTTTTCCAATGTGCCTATTTTGTTCGCCGTGTCGCCGTTTGCGGCAATGCGGTCGGCGCCGACGATCACTATATTGATTTTCCCTTTCGACATATACCAGGCTGTGGCATTATCAGGGATGATGGCGTGAGGGACCCCGGCGTTGTGCAGTTCCCAGGCGGTGAGCCTTGCACCCTGGCCACGCGGCCGGGTTTCATCGGCATACACAAAGACCTTTTTACCGGACTGATGGCTTTTATAAACCGGCGAAAGGGCCGTACCGTAGTCGACAAAGGCCAGCCAGCCTGCATTGCAATGCGTTGAAATGCCGTATCCGTCTTTTATCAGCTCATTGCCATACTCTCCGATCTTCCGGGATGCTGCCGCATCCTCACCGGCAATCCTGCCTGCTTCTGCAACAGCTAATTCCGTAGATACCAGGGCTGCAGCATACACCCTTTCCACGGCATAGAATAGGTTCCGGGCAGTGGGCCTGGTCGATTCTATCCTGTGGCGGGCCTCATCCAGGAAAGCCTGCCTGCTTCCCGGATCAGCCTCCAGGCAGGCCTGCGCCATGGCATAGCCGGCAGCGGCACCAATGGCTCCTGCCCCGCGTATGGTCATCGACCGTATGGCCTGGCATGTATCCTTATGAAACCGGGCTTCGTGAATAGAAAATTCAAATGGGAGCAGGTTCTGCTCTATCATAAAAACAGAACCTTCCTGCATCCAAACGGTACGGTATTCTTTGCCTTTGACGTTCATAACTGAATGAAAAAGGGGGATCGCTCCCCCTCTGATTATATGCTTTTCCGCATTAATATGACTTGTGCTCCTACAATTTGAGGGTAACCCCGAAATTCAGCACGGAAATAAGCCAGCCAACTTCGGCATAAACGGCGAAATTATCTGTGAAAAACCACCTTGCACCTGCATAAGCTCCTCCGTAAGGGGTTGAAGAGGCATAATCGATGTCCGGGTCCGGCCCGTCACCATGCCATTTGGAAGCTTCGATATTCCCTCCCAGGGCAATACCGGCATAGGGATCAAACTGATCATGGAAAACAAAATGATAATTACCTCTTACGGCAATAATAAAATTTGTCGTCAGGTAATAATCATCATTTCCCCAGGTATCATAACCATACTTCGACATACTCCATCCCAAATAACCACCAACGCTGATAACGCCTGTCAGATCAGATCCCATAGGAATTTCAACGATCCCATGTTCATAAGATGCTGAAGCGGATGGAAGAAAACCTGAATAATAAGATCCAAAACCCCCGGTGTTTCCAATGCCAATACCTAAATTGAAAGCCTGGGAATTTTTTTCGAACTGGGCAAAGCTTGCCGTTCCTGTCAGAACTATCAAGGCAGTCAATAAAATTAACTTTCTCATTTTTACATTAATTTAATTAGACGTTCAGTTAAATACAAATCAAAAGTACAATTTAATATGAAACTAATTCAATTCGTTCATAACAATCCATGCCATGAATCCCATACCCGTTTCGAGACTGGATTCATCGACGTCGAATGTGGATGAGTGCAGGTTTGACGTGATTCCCTTCTCGCGGTTCATTACGCCGAGACGGTAGAAACAGCCGGGAATTTCCCTTGCGAAATAGGAAAAATCTTCGGCTGTCATCCGCATATCGAGTTCTGCAACATTTTCAGCACCAAGGTAATCTACAGCATATTCCCTGATCCTGGTTGTAAGATCGGGGTCATTGTAAACGAAAGGATATCCCCGGTGAATATCGACTATGCATTTGCCTCCCATGCCTTCAGCGACGGCAGTAGCAATTGCGGTTATTTTCCCCTGCATATCGTTACGCCATTCTTCGTCAAATGTGCGCATGGTACCTGCCACTTTCACTTCGTCGGGGATAATATTAGCCTGCCCTTCTGCGATGACCCTTCCGAAAGAAAGGACGGAAGGTGTGGTGGGCTTGGCATTCCTGCTGACCACCTGCTGGAGCGCAAGAATGATATGTGCCGTAATAAGCACCGGGTCGATAATTTTGTGCGGGATGGCGGCATGGCCCCCTTTTCCCTGTATGGTAAGATGGATCTCATCGGTCGAAGCCATGTAGTGCCCGCTTCTCAGGCCGATCTTTCCGGCTTCCAGCTCAGGGTAAACATGCTGGCCGATGATGGCTTCCGGCCGGGGATTCTCAAGCACCCCAGCCTGAATCATCGGGAGTGCACCGCCGGGGTATTTCTCTTCCGACGGCTGGAATATCAACTTGACTGTACCTGCAAACTCATCTTCGAGGGATTTGATGATCCTCGCCGCACCCAGCAATGAAGCCATATGGACATCATGCCCGCAGGCATGCATAACGCCGGTATTCTTTGATATGTAGGGGACCTTGTTTGCTTCCCGGATTGGCAATGCATCCATATCGGCCCTGAGGGCGATCGTCCTGCCGCCGGGTTTAGTGCCATGCACAAGGGCTACGATACCATGCCCGGCAATTCCGGTCTGGTGCCCGATCCCCCATGATTTCAGCTGTTTTGAAATAAATGCTGACGTTTGTGCTTCTTTGGTGGATAATTCAGGATTGGCATGTAATTGCCTTCGCATCACAATGATCTCTTTCAGGTGGCCCTTAGATAAACGCTTAATACGATTTTTCAGATCAGGCATAGTTTAAAAGTAGGAAACAAAGATAAGGAAGAATAATGTTGAATGTTGAATGTTGAATGTTGAATGACTAAAGACTGAAGACTGAAGACTAAAAAGAAAGGCCGTCCTGATCAAGACGGCCTTTCTTTTAATAATATTTTAACAGATTTTACTGCAGTGTGAATTTAACCGGCAGGTTATACTGGACGCGGACTGATTTGCCGCGCTGTTTCCCCGGGGTCCATTTAGGCATGTTCTGGACAACACGGATGGCTTCTTCATCGCATCCCCCGCCAATTCCTCTAAGAACGCGGACATCGGTAACGGAACCGTTCTTTTCAACGACGAAAGTTACGAATACCCTTCCCTGGATCCCGCTTTCCTTTGCCATCTGGGGATATTTGATATTTTCCCCAAGAAACTTATACAGGGCAGGTTCTCCACCCGGGAATTCAGGCATGGATTCCACGACCATGAATATCTGGGCTTCTTCAGCGGATTCTTCTTCATCCTGCTTAACAGGGGCGATATATTCTTCCACTTCGGTGTTCTGGTCAGCTTCCGCATCGATTTCAAGATTGTCGTCAACTTCAACATCATCTTCAACGATATTGATCTTCACCACTTGCTGAACCGGTGCAGGTGGTGGCGGTTTAACCTTTTGCTCTGTGATCGGGATGATCTCTTCCGCTATATTTTCAACCTGTCTTGAGGCAACTTCTACAATGTTTTTATCGTAGGATTTCCATTCGAATGCCACAAGCATAAGCGAAAGGCCGATAACAAGGCCGATCTCTGTGAATATGACCTTCTTGCTTTCGAGGTCAGCTTTTGGCGATTTTTTGAGGTCCATGGCTAAAATTTTTAGGTGAGATGGAATCAGTTTGCTAAATTATGAATTAATTTCTTGTAATGATATAATTTCCTGGTATACACCAAAAATTATACCAGCATATGCACTGATCAGGCGCCGATTAACTCACTGTAACGCTTTGCATCAAGCAGTTCTTCAAGTTGCGAAGGATTGCTGATCCTGATCTTTACAATCCAGCCTTCGCCATAAGGGTCCTGGTTGACTTTTTCAGGATTATCACCGAGGGCTTCGTTGAATTCAATCACTTCTCCGGCTACCGGCATAAACATATCCGAAACGGTTTTTACGGCTTCGATAGTTCCGAAGGTTTCTTCTTTATCCAGGCTTTCGCCGATGGTTTCCACTTCAATAAAAACGATATCACCCAGTTCATTCTGTGCAAAATCGGTAATACCTACCACAGCGGTATCGCCTTCGGCTTTTAACCATTCGTGATCCTTTGTGTACCTAAGATTTTCAGGAATATTCATAGTATTTTTTTATAATGATTTTCGCGTCAAATTTACGTGATTTTCTAAGATGGCGATATTTTTTCTTCTTTTTAGAATCGTTCCAATTTCATCATTATTAATTACTGGGCAAGGGAGAAACGTATGGAAATACCGCCCTTTGTTGTGGAGTTATCGTACTGGTTGGAAACAAACGGGTGATTGATGATCTTATCGAAGAACAGCCTCAGCGTTACGCTCCTGCTCAGCATATAATCAATGGATGTATTGATGGAGAAAACCCGCTGGCCTGCTGAAACCTGGTCGATTTCCTGGTCGACCCGGCGCAGCACGGTGCGGTTGTTCCTGATGGAGAAATCCACTTTTATGTCGAGGTCGCTCTTAAGCTGCGTCTTTTTACCACCGCCACCCATCGAAGTGACAGTGAACTTGACATCTTTTATCTTATATCCTAAACCAACAATGATCTCATCCGTAGCAAGGTCGGTAATTTGCTTGTTCGACATGCTGAAGGTCAGGGTCCGGGATTTCCTGAACTCAAAACGGGTGAGAAGGCTGTTGTTCCATGTCATATCGATCCCGAAAAGCGGGGCGAACTGTTCCTGGATGGTTACCGTGGTAAGGTCATATTCGGGGAAGAAGGAATTTGCTGAGGGATACAGCGCATTCGGCTTATTATAGGTTGAGTCTTGCTGGTAATAAAGGTTCGACTGGAACGAGCTGATCGTATAGATCGACCGGTAGGAATGTGAGATGGTAGCCGATCTGAAAATCTTGGCCAGGAACGGGATCTTTGTCAGACCGTCATAAGTGATCCTCCAGTTGGGTATGGGTATTTTGGGAAAATACCCCAGGTAAACATCATTTGTGCTTTTGTTTCCATAAGCAGCAAGGAAAGAAGGTATCAGTACATCCTGCGATGTTGGTCCATAACCTGTCGGGTAGTATTGCTGTGTTACTGAATCGTAGACCGTGCCGACGGAATTCGGGTTTTCGGCAGCCAGGCGGTATGCTATGTCATACCTGTTTTTCTTCATGTTTTCAAATGCTTCGGAATAAGAAGTGTCAAAATCGGTCTGGAAAGCTGTCCCCCAGGTGATATACGACATGCTGAAGCTGCCCATGTCTTTTTCCGAATAAGGGGCGAATATGCCAAGTGAATCGGCCCGGTAAAACTCCGAATGGTTCATGGCAAAGGTCCTGTCGGCATTTAACTCGATCTTCAGTCCGGGAATGGGTTCCAGGCTAACCCTTGCGCTCAGGTTGGAAGTGAATTTTGTCAAATAAGCCTGGTTCAGCAAGGTGTCTCGTGTCAGCCACCCTTCCTCACCGGCTTTATACTTGATGTCTTTCTGGCTGCCAAAAACGAAGGGGATTCCCGGGGCGCTGGAAGGCCAGTACATACCCAATGCCTGCGGAGAGTAAACAAAACCCGGGAGCAAGGTGCCCGTTCCCTCAGTATAGGTTATCGTACCCCGTTTCACCATCATCAATAGCTTGAGGAACTCATCCCCGACAAGCTTGAAGTAATTCACTTTATCCAGGCTGTCTTTCTCTTCGGGCTCTATATTTTTAGGTGGCGTTGTACCCGGCCTTCCCCCTCTGTCATTCTTTGCAGGTTTACTTAAAGTCTTCAGGTAGGGTATCTTCCCGTAAAGCTTTGTAAGGTCCACATTGCCATTAAACTGCAGGTTCCGCGAATTCTCAATGGTATTGCCCAGCCTTTCCTGGACCGACAACGGCGATGCAATCCAGTTGTAGATCGAGCCATAGCTGGCCTGCGCAGTCACCCAGTCCATAAGCGGCAGCTTATCGATCGGGATCTTATACGTAATATCAAGAGCTTGCATGTAGTTTCTCCTGAGGCCGCCCTGGCTCAACTGGTTCCTGATATCGATCGTATCAGCGCCTGCTTCGTCATACCACGGCGAATTAGGGTCTTTTGAGCCGGCAGGTTCCCTGATGAAGGAATTAACCGTGGCCCTGTAAGATAAAGTAAGGCTCGTGGCAAGGTCGAATTTCAGGTCGTAAAACCTGTTCCAGTCCCATTTCCTGGCATAAGTAGGACGTAAAAGGATGAGCCCGGAGCTTTTGTTCCTGAGCTTTTGCTCTGCATCTTCCTTGAGCATATCTGTCCTGAAACCAAAAGACTTGGGAAGGAAATAGAAGTTAAAGTCGCGGATAAGCTTCAATGCATTGGTATTGGAAACGAACCCTATCTTTTCAAATGGCTTGACATTTTTTGGGGCGATATTGAAATTATAGCCCAGGCCCCCGTTATGGGTTTTCTTTTTATCATATTCTATGTCGATATTCCTGTTATTCAGCATAGTGTATGCGTAACTTGCACTGAAATTTTCGATATCGTAGAACTGCGGTTTTTTCTTTGCCCCTACCCTGTCCTTCCTGACATTTATAAAGTTGATATTGAACCTGTCGGTATAATCCTGGACGATCGTTTTGATAGAATCGGCCTGGTCCTGGGCGTCATACGATTCCAGTTCATCCTTTAGCTTTAAGTCAGGGCTTAGCGGGTCATATTCAGGCGTGGCAATCGTCTGCGCATAATCGACATGCATGGGGATCTTCACCCCTGCTTCATCGGGGAAAAATTTGCCGATATTCAGATCCGTTGCCACATCCCACTGCATGATCGCCTCGCGCTGGGTATCGTTGATCTTTTTCTCCAGCGATCCGAAATTCGGGGAGCTGTACATCCCGGAAAATACAACCTGCCCCAGGTCGCCAAGCTGTGAATTGACCCTGAGCAAGCCAGCCCATCCGGCCTTATCGTTGAACCCGGTGAGCCGCAGCTCATTGATCCACACTTCGGCGCATTTTGGCATCCCGTCGTCCTCACTTTCGGGTGAATACCTTTTCGGGTTCCGGATCCCCACCATAATAGCCATCACATCGCTGATGGACGGCACACCGAGGATGGTGATTTTGTTCAGGCCATCATAGGTAACATATGGGAAATTGACTGACACTCCGCCTGTCCCGTTCCTGGCAGCAACATCCCGGTCGAGTTTGGCCTGGACAAGGCTCTCAAGGTTGATATCAAAGCGGTTGGATTCCGGCCAGATCGCTTCTGCATCAGTAGCTGAAACACCCCAGGGGGTAAAAGTCAGCGGCACTTCATATTCGTAATAGTTTTCGGTAAAGTCTGAACCGATACGGATGAAGACGGTCAGGTCGCCATAATTCAGGATTTCTTCCTCGCGGGATTGCTCGGCATGGACGAACATTTCAAGATTTTTATACTGGCGGAAGTCGAAATCGGTGGTTTTATAAGCAGCCTTTGCATCCCCGTCGAGGAGGTCGCAAACCTTAAGCACCATGGACTGTTCGTTCAACCTGATCAGGGTGGTGGTCCCGATATTCTGTTCCCTTTCGATCCCGGGGGGGATAACGTAAGGGATTGGCGTGCGGCGCCCGTTCTCTTCAATATTTACACTGAAGATATCGAAGGTCGTAAGGCTCTGAACGTCATCCGGGATATATTCGCCTGCTGAGAGCAGGTCGCCTTTATACCTGCGCCATTCGCCCCTGACCAGTTCCAGTGTGGCAAAACGAAGCACGACTTCTTTCTCAAACCCCCTGGTGAACATCCTGAGGAAA
>CAYJNJ010000007.1:60604-76362 GCA_964371595.1 uncultured Bacteroidales bacterium
AGATGTTACCCACGACGCGGCTTGGCTGGGCAACCGGCACTTTGAACTGGTACCAGGTCACCTCGCCTTTTGTCCCATTAGCAAGGGGAACACCTTTGGAGACATGGATATCGGTTATATAATTTTCACCTACAACCATCTTGTTCGGGTCAAGGTCGATGGCATACTGGAAATATCTTTCGGCTTCGCTAAGGGTGTTGTCGCGGTTCAGATCTTCAACGTTGGGATTAACGGTGGCCGATGTAGGATATTCTTCATCATTCTGTTCATCAGTCGGGGAGTTCCCGTCAGGCCCGTTGTATTTTTTATACCTCTCAAGGATACTTGAATAGGTTTCATCATTATCGTAATCGCCCCCGCGGAAATAATGGTAATTGTCCCCGGACGGGTCTTGCAGCGAATTGAAATAAGCATTGGAGGTCGGACCATACAGGGATTGGATCCGCTCGATGTATGTTTCGCCAAAGAACGTTAACTCATCTTCATGCCTTAGACCGTCATATCCGACATCCTGGAAAGGTCTTGCGGCAGGGTCGTTATCGAATGATTCCACGAGGTTCTGCAGTGTCGGGACCCTGCCCCAGATCGTGGTATCCACATCGGTCACCAATTCGGAAGGAGGAAGCCCGTTCTCGAAAAATTTCCTCGAATCTTTCAGGATATCTTCAGAAATATCCCCGAGGTTGATATAAAGTTTCCCGGGATTATCCTGCTGGGCATCGCTATTGAACGGGTCCATCAGCCAGAATTCGATATATTCGACATTGGTCGCTTCGAAATCGCTGGATTCGATCTTACGCATGATACCTCCCCAGCGGCTGGCCGGGTCTACCAGCTTACCTTCGGCATCGATACCACTTGAAATTCCCGGCTTTCCTTCAACATCAAAATTATACGGGCCCCTCTCCTCAGGATAAAAGGCCATATTGAAGACCGGGATATTGGTCGGGATACCGTTCGGGATCTCTTTATTTGGGAAAACTTCAGTTTCAAGCACTTCCCTCACGGTATTTTTAGAAAGTTCATCCTTTGAAATATTGGGCGGACGAAGGTTGTTGTTACGGTCGTAAAATAAGGGGTCGATGGTATACCATGACATCCTGGCTTTGTTATACAAATACTCCCTCGAATTGGAATTGGCCTCGGGGAACAGGTCAGGCTGGCCCTGCGGGGTGCTTGCAAGGAACCATGTCCCGATATTCCTCAGGTCGATGGTTGATTTAGCCCCTTCAAAATCATCAATATAAACAATCCCTTCACGGCCAATGGCTTTGGAGTGGCCGGGTATAAAGCTGGCGAATTCTCCTTCTACATTAACCTTTGAAGGGTTTTTAGTATCGATGCCGGGCAATTTATCGACCAGGCTGGTAATCGCCCGTGATTCACCCTGGTAGCTCCCGTCAAGTCCCCAGATCGTATTGGAAATGGGGTCATTCCCGTAATCTACCTTCTGGGTAAGCGGGCGCTCGGTCAGGTTCATGAGGGTACCGCCAAAACGGATATCTTTCCCGATCTGGTGATCTACCCTCAAACCCATAAGCCTCTTTTTCTGGACATTGAATGTGGCCTGGTTTTCCGTCGTTATGGAGATGGGCAGCCCTGAATTGAGCACCCCTTCATTGATGATCCTGACACGGCCCAGTGTATAATCCACGGTATAATCCACGTTTTCAGTAAGTGTCCTTCCCCCGGCGGTGACTTTTACCGAACCTCTCGGGACATTGAACGCATTAAGGTCAATCTCAGCCCCGGATTCCGAAGTATAGAAACCTTCGAGGATGTATTTATTCTTCTCGGTCTGCTGCTCTGCAATAGTCTTGGTTGCCCGGTAGAGGGTATCGAAGGCATATTTCTCCGCAAGCTCCTGGTATGCGAGCCCGAATTTATCCCGGATCGTCCGTCCGAATGGCTCGATGGTGGTAAAATACATCCGGCCGTTGGAAGAGTTCATGGTACCCCCCTGTGTCGCGGCATTATCGATGAAATCGAACAAACCGTCGGAAGGCGGGTTCAGCAACTGGTCCAGCCTGTCGAGATCAAAAACCTGGATAAGGGGCACGCCGTTGATGTCGTCCGGGCCTTCCGTAAAATAACCTGTGGGCACCCCGTTATTATTGCCGGAATAAAGGATATTCAGGATAAACCTTTCGCGGCTTACCCGGTAAGCGCCAATGGAGTATACGTTCTTCATCATCAGGTCCCACATGGGCACCTGTGTGCTGAGCGAGCTGCTTTTCAGCAATTTCGTCACAAGGCAATTCGCCGTATTTGCCGACTGGTCTGAAAATTCTCCGACCTGGAAAACGCTGTCGATCCCGATAACGGTATACTGGAAAGCGACAGCCAGCGCCTGGTCGGAATTCAGCGTGCTGTAAAGTGAAATGAATCCCAGCTTGGTATTGAGCGAGTATTCGGTGCTTTCCAGCTTCCTGGCACTTTCGATCTTTTCATAATCTTCGCCGGCAACGAGATAGCCTGAATTTCCAATGCTAAACGGGTCGCCGCTCAGGTAATTGCCAACCGTGTTCAGGTTGCGGAGCTGGTTGACATCCATCTGGGTAAGCAGGTTATTGGTATTATTGGCCGGGTAAGGGATACCGGTGGTCGGATAGACGAGCGGGTTATTGATCCTGGTGCTTTCACCGAGGTCCTGGAAAGCGATCAGGTTGCGGTTTTGCTGAACTGCCGGGCCGATATTGGTGACCCAGACTTCAATCCTGGTGATATTTACATCGGAAGAGATGATCGGCAGCTCTGCGAGGGCATGGTCGTAACCTTCGCGGAACAGGTGGCCCAGAAAGAAATGCTTGTTTTCTTCATAGTCGGTGGCTTTCAGGTTGAATTCCTGGGTCTGGGCCCCATCTTCAACAACAACAGTCGAGCTTTCGCTTTCCTGTTCCGAAAACAAACCTGTGACCGTCGTGCGGCCAAACTGCAATTTGGCTTTAAAGCCGAAAAGGCTCTGCGTCCCGGTGATCAGGGTCGTGCTGAGCGGCATGGAAACATTACCGGCTTCAATCAGCTTGATGATCTCATCTTCTTTCCCCTCATAATTCAGTTTCAGTTTATTTTCAAAATCGAAGATAGCTTCCGTATTGAAATTTGTATTGAACTGGATCTTATCCCCGATTTTCGCCTGGACGTTCATCTGGATAGTCTGGTCAAAATCGAAATTCACCGTTTTTTGCTGGCGGACATTGAGTGTAGGGTCTGCACGCTTGTTGGCCAGCACGCCGAAAGTCAGCTCCGCCGATCCCTGGGGCCTGATGTCGATGGTATTGCTGCCGAAGATCCGGTCAAAAACCTCACCCCCCACGTAGATGCTGGGGATGATCCCGTCGCTGGAGATCGTACTGGAGGTGGATGACCTCTCCCTCCAGTATTGCTTTATCGTCCGGTCCAGGTCGTATTCCTGGTATTCATCGAACGACATGAAAGTTGGGTTCCTGTAATCAATATCACCGATCTTATTCCGGAAATAATACTGGTTTGATTCAGGGTCATATTCGATCTCGTTGGTCATGTTTTTAGGAGGGCGTAAATACAGGCCATTGGTATCTTCCGGGACAAACATCAGGTAATCATCCTGTATAGGGGCCGGAAAGGGCAGCACAACCGAAGTGTCGCCATCATTTGTGGAATCGGGCGGATAAAACCAGGAGAGGTCATAATCTTCCATGATCCTTCCTCCAACATTCGCAGGAATTTTCCACGAAAGCAGGAAGATCAGGAAGATCAGGCAAAACGTAAATATATTTCTAATTACTCTCCGCAAAGGATTTCCTGGTTTTTGGCCTTTATCAAAACAAAATTGAAAACCTGCCCTGAAGTTTTCAATCCCTGGTGATTACTATTTTGGTTCCCGGTTTTCAAAGCCTCTTAAGTGCTTCTTTGATTATACGTTCCACGCTTAAAGCTGCTGATCCATCGTTATCTGTATCAAGCTGCCGCAGGTCCCTCATCACATCATCCACCGCTTTTTCGGCAACTTTTTTTGGAAATCCAAGAATAACCAATCCTGATAACGATTCTTCGCGTATAGTATTGTGTGAAAAATCAACTTTTTGGGAGGGCAGGCCCCCTTTATCCAGCTTATCTTTCAGATCGACGATGATACGTTGTGCCGATTTCTCTCCGATCCCTTTCACAGCTTTCAGTACACCGACTTTTGCCATGAGGATGGATTCCTTTAGTTCGGCCACGTCAAGCGACGACAGCAGCAGCCTTGCCGTATTGGGGCCGATGCCGGAAACCGAGATCAGAAGGCGGAACAATTCCCGCTCTTCCTTATCTGCAAAGCCGAACAGCAGCTGGGCATCTTCCCGGACAACCTGGTGGGCATAGAGCTTGCAATTCTGAAGGCCGGAAATCCTGGTATAGGTGTTCAAGGTAATATGAAGGATGAATCCCGTCCCTCCTACATCAACTACAGCATACGCCGGGTTGACCTCTGCTAATTTTCCCTGGATATATTCGTACATGTCAGGTATTTCTGATTTTGTCAATAATAAACCGGGCAAAATTATAAATTTAATTTAGAACTAATCTTCCTTTGAAACGGAGAGGAAAATAGGATGAAAATATTAATTTTGTCCATTATGTTAATTCTTTAACAATTTAACTCATCAACATGGATAATCTCTTCAGTAAACAAGCCCTGGAATATCATTCACAGGGCAGGCCGGGAAAGCTTGAAGTAGTACCGACCAAACCTTACAGTACACAAAAGGACTTATCACTGGCTTATACACCGGGAGTAGCCAAGCCCTGTCTTGAGATCAAGGCCAATCCGGAAGATGTTTACAAATACACCATGAAGGGGAACCTGGTGGCAGTTATCTCGAACGGTACTGCAGTGCTGGGTTTGGGTGATATCGGCCCTGAAGCCGGCAAGCCTGTAATGGAAGGAAAAGGGTTACTGTTTAAAGTTTTTGCCGATCTGGATGTATTCGATATTGAAGTGAACCAGAAGGATATCGATAAGTTTGTCGAGACGGTGATTGCGATCGCACCGACCTTCGGCGGCATCAATCTTGAAGATATCAAGGCGCCGGAATGTTTTGAGATCGAAGACAGGATCAAGGAAGCGCTTGACATACCTGTCATGCATGACGATCAGCACGGAACGGCCATTATTACTGCCGCCGGCCTGATGAATGCGCTGGAAATCACGGGAAAGAAAGCTGAGGACCTTACCGTGGTAGTCAACGGCGCAGGAGCTGCCGCTATTTCCTGCACCAGGCTGTATCTTTCGTTAGGTATAAAGCGTGAAAACGTGATCATGGTCGACAGCAAAGGTGTTTTACGTGCCGACAGGACCGATCTGAACCAATACAAGCGTTTTTTCGCAACTACAAAAGATATACACACCCTGGAAGAGGCATTAAATGGCGCCGACGTATTTCTGGGGTTATCGGTGGCCGGCGCTTTGAAAAAAGAATACCTGCAGGCAATGGCACCACACCCGATCGTATTTGCCATGGCGAATCCCATTCCGGAGATTTTATATGATGAAGCCGTCGAAACCCGCGACGACCTGATCATGGCGACAGGACGTTCAGATTATCCAAACCAGGTGAACAATGTACTCGGGTTCCCGTTCATTTTCCGTGGGGCGATGGACGTGATGGCCACCAAGATCAATGAAGAAATGAAGCTGGCCGCTGCGAAAGCCCTTGCCTCTTTAGCCAAAGAACCGGTGCCGGAAGAAGTGAACCTGGCCTACCTGCAAAAAAACCTTAAATTCGGCAGGGATTATATCATTCCAAAACCCCTTGATCCGAGGCTCATTTTGTGGGTTGCCCCGGCCGTGGCTAAAGCTGCCATGGATTCCGGCGTTGCCCGCAAGCCCATCACCAACTGGGAAGCTTACGCAGATGAGCTCAGCAAACGCATGGGCCTCAGCAATCCATTGACCAGGCAGATCAGGACGAGGGCTGCTCATGATATACAACGGGTAGTTTTCGCCCAGGCTGAAAATTACAATATGTGCAAAGCAGCCGAGATCGTAATGAACGAAAACCTGGCTGTGCCGATCCTCCTGGGAAATGTGGAGAAGATCCGCAAAATCATTCACGATAACCAACTGGAGCTTGACAAAGTACAGATCCTTGATCCCCGTTCCGATGATCAGGAAACCAGCAGGCGCGAGTTCGCCGAAGTGCTTTATAAGAAAAGGCAGCGTTATGGTGTAACCATCGGAACCGCAGAAGAACAGCTCATCCACCGCAATTATTTTGCCCCTATGATGGTAGAGACCGGCTATGCGGATGCCATGATCTCCGGATTGGTCAGGAATTACCCCGATACCCTTAACCCGGCGATTGAAGTAATAGGTAAAAAACCCGGCGCCAGGCTGGTTTCAGGGATGTACATCATCAATACGAAAAAGGGGTCGTTCTTCTTTGCCGACTGTTCGGTAAACAAGAACCCGACGATGGAAGACCTGATCGAGATCACCCTGCAGACGGTTTATGCTGTTGAGCAGTTCAGGATCAAGCCAAGGGTGGCTTTTGTATCGTATTCCAATTTCGGCTCCAATCCCGGCAGGGTGCCCGACATGCAGCGAGAAGCCGTAGCTTACCTGCACAAGCACTATCCCGACCTGGTCGTCGATGGCGAGATGCAGGTAAACGTAGCCCTTGACCCGGAGATCCAGAAGGAGCATTTTCCCTTCTCCAAGCTGGTTGAAGGCCCGGCCAATGTATTCATCTTCCCTTACCTGACGGCAGGAAATATCGCTTACAAGCTCTTACAGGTCATTGCCGACGCCGAAGTGATCGGCCCGGTGATCAACGGCATGAACAAATCGGTACACGTTCTCCAGATCGGAAGTTCCGTAACTGAGATTGTGAACATGGTCTGCGTCAGCGCAATCGACGCTATCTGCGTAAAAGGCAGGATTGGCGGGGACCCGAAGTGTAAGTAGTCGTCAGTCTTCAGTCTTCAGTCGTCAGTCGGCGGTCGGCGGTCGGCGGTCAGCGGTCTAAAGTCCCGTCAGGGACGACAGTATGGTAGGAAATAAAAATTCCGATCATTAATTCCGTTATTAAAATCCATTATATTTGACGGTATTAACCAAAACGACATTTCTAACCATAAAAATTAACACCGTGAAAAATTATTTCAAATTCAATTTGACAGGGGAAAAACTATTACCTATCTGGATTTTATTTATGATTTTATTCATAGCTCCATATGGGTTTTTAATTTTAAAAATGAAAAGTATTCAAGCCGGGGGCACTCCTCCTTTATATTTTTTACCACTCTTTATTTTACTGATGCTGATAACCCTTGTGCTGACATTTTATATTGTAAAACTGGCAATTGAAAATGTTGAATTTAAAGATAAATCGATAGTTTTTAATGGAACTTTTGGTAGATATATTGAAATAGTTTTGTTCGGATTATTATTAAGCATCATGACACTTGGTATTTATTTGGCCTGGTTTATCAGAGATTTGCATAGATTCTATATAAATAATTCATCTTTTAATGATCAGTCACTATTATTTAATGGCAAGGGAGGTAAATTATTTGTTATTTTTTTACTGACTATTTTTCTTCCCATTATTCTGTTCACAATAATTATGGCGAAATATACATTGAATAATCCTGGTCAAACGCAGTCTACAATGCTTATCCAGCAACTTGTCATGTTAATAATTATGATCCCTTACATGTACTTATTATATAAATGGAGGATAAATATCACCTATAAAGATTTCTCTATTTCATGGGAGACTGATTTCTGGCCCTCATGCGGTAAAATTGTCGTAGAAATAATTTTGTCAGTAATTACCATTGGAATATATATGCCATTAGCAATGCTCCGGTTATATAAATATTTTGCCGAAAAGACTTTTGTTAAAAATATTGATAGAAAGCTCCAATTTGGCTATGATATTGACCAACTAAGTGACTTCCTGTTTATTTGGGGTCAGGTTCTATTGACGCTAATCACATTAGGAATCTATTATCCATGGGCCTTCTCCAAAATAGGTGGCAGAATTTTAGGGAAAACATATTTGATTGAAGAATAAGGCGAAATTAGAGTGCATTAAGCGCCTGACTTATTTACGAATTGTCGTTGATAATGATGGTTTTAAGACAGTCTGACGTTTTGCACCATTTTTAAAATTATTTGTATGCGTACTTTATTATTGATTTACTTATTAACGCAGCTTGTTTTGATTACTTATTCTCAAGATTATTTCCAGCAGGGTAAAGATTACTTCCAAAAAGGTGACTATTATATAGCAGATTCCTTCTTGACCTTGCATTTAGATAAATACCCCAATGATAATAATGCACGCTTTAACAGAGCAATTGCAAATTTATATCTTAATGATACATGTTCGTTTTGCCGTGATTTGAATTATATAAATAACCCATATGAACAAGATATTGAGGCATTGAATTTGTATTTTGAAAATTGCGGGAAAACAGATACAATTTTTTACGATAAAAAATGGATTATTTCTGATAAATCAAATTACAAATTTTATGAAGTGAAAGAACAACACAGATGTCAAGATATTATAACGGGAAAAGTTCATGATAAAAATTTAAAGGCGGAAATATGGTCTTTTAATCTTTATGGATCAAAATCATTCAAAACAGATTTATTTGCCATTTACTATCTTGATTCTAATGACACAAAAATATATACATTAACTGATTCACCACCATCCTATCCTGGCGGATTAGAATCACTCTTAAATGATGTTAGTAATAGCCCTTATTATTCAGAAGCTCGTGAGAAACTAAGCATTCCAGACAAAAGAATTAAAATTGAGCTTCTTATTAATCAAAATGGAAAAGTTAAAGTATTAGGAGTAGAAACAATAAGTCCTGACCTTGAATTTATGAATCAGTTGAAACAATATATTGAATTAATCTATTCGAAACTTATTGAGTATAATCCTGGGAAACTCAAAGGCACAAATGTTGATTATAAAATAACGGATTTCATTAGATTTACTGAGTAAAAAAACGTTGCATAACAAACGCGAAGCGCCCAGCCCGGGGCTCATAAAAATTTGCGCCACTGCGGCAGCGGCTGTGTAGGAAAATGGAAAATAGAAATTCGTATATTTACACAGCCCCTGCTCCATGGCGTAATCTTAACCCGGGCCAGGGCGCTGCACAGAGCGTTGGCTCCCATTGTAAAAATTAGAATTCGTCGTTAAATAAACTGATTATGGCACTTTTTAAATCTGGAAATCCAGCGCTTGATAAAGAAACTTTTAGTCATTGTGAGAGAGCAAAAGATGAAACTAAAGTAATGACAATTAGCGGAACAGTTAATAAGACTGCATTTTTGTTATTGTTGACAATGGTTTCTTCCTTTGTAACATGGAGATTGTTTTTTACGACTTATGACTGGGAATTAATTAAAATAATTGTTATTGGTGGGAGCCTATTAGGTCTGGCTTTGGCTTTCTTTATTGCTTTTAATAAAGATTTGGCAGCATATCTCTCACCATTATACGCATTGTTTGAGGGATTAGCACTTGGAGGATTAAGTGCAGTTATGGAAAATGCCTTTACAGGAATTGTGATTCAATCATTATCACTGACTTTTTCAATTTTTATTACACTAATAGTGATTTATAAACTGGGTTTAATTAAGGTCACAGAAAACTTTAAATTAATTGTTGCTTCCGCAACTTCTGGTATTGCACTTTACTACTTAGCTTCATTAGGATTAGGTTTATTCGGTATTGAATTACCTTTGATTCATGAGAATACAACTGGAGGAATAATATTTAGCGTCTTTGTTGTTGTGTTAGCCTCAGTTAATTTAGTTGTAGATTTTGATTTTATTGAGCAAGGTGCTGATAAAAAAGTTCCAAAATATATGGAATGGTATGGAGCATTTGGATTATTGGTGACCGTGATTTGGTTATATGTCGAGATTTTAAGATTATTAGGAAAATCAAGAAAAAGATAAAAACAACTGGTGCCAATGGAGTAGACGGCCCCGTCAATAGAACATGACGAGGTGTACCTTTCACTCCAATGTTCATACGGGCCTCTTAAATAACGTTCATTAAGTTTGGATTCACATTCAGATAAAAGTTGATTGTCAGTTAGTACCTTCTGTTCAAAAATTAAAAATGGAATATTGCAGGATCATAACGTGTGATAGCTTAACAGAAGCGTATTTAATTAAGGGCAGACTTAATAATAATGGGGTTGAATGTTTTCTGACCAATGAAAACATCACAAACCTGATGCCTATGTTTAATAATATGCTCGGATCAGGCATACAAATATTTGTGAATGAAAAGGATCTCGAAATTGCCAAAGAAATTATAATTGATAAATTAAACCCGGAAGAGTCCGTAATAAAATGTCCATTTTGTGGTTCCGAAAATATCTCGCTTGGAATTGGAGAAAAAAAAGGATTGAAAATTATAAGTATGTTCTTAGCAATACTATCAGCTATTCCACTTGGAAACTTCAAGCCAAAGTATTATTGCAAAGATTGCAGGAAGGAAATCAGTTAAAAACGCAGACTAATGAACGCCCGGCACCCGGTCCGGACGATAAAAATTACACGATTCGGCATTCGGCATGTTCAATTGCCGATGTTAATATTAAATCTAAAGATTAGACCCATGAAATCCAATTATCTGTTTCTGACATTAATTATTGCAATCCTGGCATTCAATCAGAGCTGTTCTGAAGATGATTCTAACAACTCAATCCAGACAATTTATGCATCCATTAGTACAAATCAAACGTATCAATATGATCTGGGTAATTTCGGAGATGAAGAAGGTGCGGGCATTACCAGACAAGCATCGCATTTTCAAGTAAGTAAAACTGAAAGAACCATAGGAAGCGGAAATATAATCTACACCTACATTCCGACATTAAACTATGTTGGAACAGACGAGGTGGAAATAAAAACAGAACGTGGTTCAGATGGAGCAAGTCCAGGTACCGACATTACAACAGTTATAATAAAATTTACCGTCACGGAATAAAGAGGAGTCCCTTCAGGGACGACAGTATGGTAGGATGGTAGGGTTAAATCCGCGATATCCCGGCGGGATATAATATGAATAGCCCCGGGTTCACACCCGGGGTTGATGGCATTCAATCCAATGCCCGGGAAAATAAAAATTCCGATCATTAATTCCGTTATTAAAATCCATTATATTTGACGGTATTAACCAAAAACGAATTTCCAGATGATCGTCTTTTACCTTCCATTTTCAATGCAGTTACACAAAACCATCCGGAATGGAAGGCTAAATGCCTCTGGAAAACCTGGTAAGTTGGAAGTAGCTGTTATGCATTTGCACAAACGTTATAGCCCATTTATAAAATGGTGAAATCACAAGATCTAGAAGATTTAAAAAAGAATCTATATTCCAAAGATTGGAAAACTACTCTTAATGCAGCAGATAAACTTGCTGAATTAAATACTTTTTCAGCCATTTCTATATTAATTGAGGGAATTAAATCAGATGATAGTAGGATAAGGAATGCTTCAGCATTAGGGATCAGGGGAGCAAAGAATGAATTAGCACATATTGCACTATGGAATAGAATAATCGAATTAGGACCAAATGAAGAGATTGGGACTTTAGTTTATTCAATGGAGACAGCAGACTGTAGCAATTATTTAGTGGAATTGTTTAACATAAATATCAAAGGTAATTTTGAAGTGAAGAATTCCACATTGACTATCATGAGTGAACAAACATTTAAATTGAATAATGAAGAATTAACCAAAATAGAGAGAATTCTTAAAAAGCACAGTAAGAAATTCGGAGAATTGAAGTTAAAATTTTCCATAATAAACGAGGCATAACGAACGCGCATCGCCTAGCCCGGACATTAAAAATTTTGCTCCGCCAGCTGGCGGACGGGCGGTATTGTCACATTGATCTTTGATTTATTAACTTTGAGCTAGCTTGCGCCCGCCTGGCCGGCCAAGTTAAACCCGGGCCAGGCCTTTGTGCTCGGGCGTTGTAGGGCATTTTTAAGTGGAACCATGAAAACTATAATTTTAACAATTATTATTACTTCAATTTCTTTTAATCAAGGAATTTCTCAGGACGAGTCAATAGATTCAACAATAATAAATGCAATATTTAAAACAATTAGTTTAATCCAGAATGATAAAATTGTTGAATTGTCTTCATTTATCAAATATCCTCTTAAACGAAAAAATCCAATTCCTGAGATTAAAAATGGGGACCAGTTTATTTTATATTACCCAGTATTATTCGATACAACTTTTAAAAATAAATTAAACTATCTTACTCCTGAGGATATTTTCCTTCGAAATGGATATTATGGATTGGTTTCTAATATGTTTAGTGGAGACATTTGGTTCACCACTGAAGGTGCGATACAAACAATAAATTATAGATCTGAATTAGAAAAAACATTCCAGAAAGAATTGATCTATGAAGAACATAGTCAAATGAATAGTATTATAAGTATTTGGAAAGAAAACGTTATAATTTGTAAGTCAGATAAATTTTTAATACGGATTGATTTATTAGAAGATAATTCACTAAGATATATTTCCTGGAGCTTACCTAAAAAAAGTGAAGATAAACCTGATTTAATATTATACAATGGAATTCAAGAATTTAAAGGTAGTGCTGGAGGTGTAAAATACGCTTTCAACAATGGAGATTGGACCTATGTTATTGATGATGATTGGGTTTTAAATGAAGAATTGGGAGGAGGGTTATATCTTCGGATATTTAATAATGGGGTGGAAAAAAATTCAATTAAGTGCTTAGAAATCAAATAAAAAACGCCCTACAACAAACGCACAAAGGCCAGCCCGGACATCAATTGTCCGTCCAGGCGGGCGCGTATTAAGGAACATGGAACAAGTAACAAGGAAAATGTGTAAATTTAAGGCGCCTGCCTGGCCGGCCAAAATAAACCCGGGCCAGGCCTTTGCACGCGGGCGTTATGGGTAATTTCAAGACGACACGACACTTCACCTACCGACTATGAATTTATCAAGTTTAAAAAATACTTTTAGAGTGACGAAGGCGGAATTACCAAGACGACAATTGACAGTTGAATCTACAGACTTGCTGCAGACGACACTTGTTTCCGTTTTGACAGAAATGTTAAAGGAATCTTGCCCTTGCCATTATCCTAGATTTAGAGAATTGACAATGTTTTTACACGACAACTATAACGCTGGACCTGTATTTTGTGCTGACACGAACTACCTCATATCTTGTTCAACAAAAAAGGAATTGAATTATTTGACAGAGACCAAAAGAATAAGTGATAGTGGATTGGGCGACTATGACGACATAGTTTATTGTTGTAGCAAATGTTCGACAATATATCGTCAAGTTACAAGACAATACAGTATTAACTTTGAGTTTTTATATTTCATAATCGAGGACAAGAAATTTGGAAAGGACGTTGGAGAAAAAGTAGTTAGACCTTTCCCTTTGTTGCAGGGTTTATTCGGTTTTGACGACAGCGAAATATTGAAATGTTCAAAGGACTTCAACTTGACAGACTCAAGTGAATTCTACAATTACTTAACCAAGACAGTCGGACAATGAAACACTGTGAAGAATTAACGGAAAGAAAAACTACCCATAACAGCACCTACCCAAAAGGCGGGGTTTCGTATTCCAAAGACAGTTTGGTGGTTAATCAAACATTAGTTTTTCAAATCAAGTTTTGTGGTAAAAGTCCCGCCCTTCGGGTAGTTGCCAAACGTGATGGCAGCCATAATATTAATTTTATGAAAAGGAAGTTCTTTTATTGGGTAATAGTATTCTTTATTTTGTGGGGATGCAGTAAAAATTCATCTACCTCAATTACTGTTTTTAAGGGACAAGTAATTGATTATGATAACAATGGTCCTGAATCTAATGCTTTAATTGTTGTGAATAGATTCAACGCAATCTCATTAATTAACCCAAAAAATTATTTTGAGTTAAGTCAAGAATTTTTGGAGACTGATAATAATGGAAATTATTCACTTGAAATTGAAAATAATGAAAAAATATTTTATGATGTCACAACATCAGAAATTGGATATGTAGAAAAGAATTTTCAACCAGAAGTATTAGCAAAATCGATTAATCTCCTAAATGAAGATACTATTTATATCGGCAAAACTGGTTATTTAATATTAGAACTAGAAAACACCCCTGATGGCTTTGATTCCTTAATGCTCAAATTCAATACGGAGAGATATAATTTTTTTCCTTTTGTGAATGATACAATCATTCTTGAACAATTTCTCTATAAAGATTTTAATCAGATTCATTTATTTTGGGAAATCATTGATAAACCAAATAATAATGAGTTTAGTTCCGATCTTCAATTAATACCATTAGATACCATTTCGATACATATTACATTTTAATATATTACGGCTGCCAACGAACGCACAAAAGTCAGCCCGGAGATCAATTGTCCGTCCAGGCAGGCGCGAAAGAACTTTGAATTATGAACTTTAAACTTTGAACTAAATATGCGCCCGCCTGCCGGTGCAAATTAACCCGGGCCAGGGCGCTGGCTGAGCGTTACAGGGCATTTTAAATATAAAATAAATTAAATGAAAAGTTTTTATTTTTTGATTAGTTTGATGTTTATATTTATCTCAGGAAGGACACAAGATTGTCCATTTGAAATAAATTTTACCACACAATCACAGATCGACAGTTTTCCGATAAATTATCCAAATTGCACTGGGGTTGATGGATCTGTTTATATAGGAGGATCCAACGATATAGTCAATTTAAATGGTCTTAGTCAACTCACTTATGTTGGCAATTGGTTTAGAATTGAGTACAACACTGCTTTAACCACCCTATCGGGACTTGAAGGGATCACTAATGCCCCTATGTTAATTATCAACAACAATGAAGCCTTGACAAACCTGACAGGATTGAATAATTTAACTTCTATAGAAGGTTGGTTAATATTGTATGCGAATGAGAATTTAACAAGCCTGGAAGGTTTGAATAACTTAACTTCTATAGGAGGAAACTTATATATTGGGCAGGATACATCCTTTGGATTTGGTGGGGGAAATCCATCACTTACTAATATTGAAGCATTGCATAATTTGACTTCCATCAGTGGCGGAATCGAAATTATAAATAATGCAGCGATCACCAGCCTTAATGGAATAGAAAATATAGATGCAGGTTCTATTTATAGTCTAATTATTTATGATAACCCTGCATTATCCACCTGTGAAGTGCAAAGCGTTTGTTCATATTTAGCCAGTCCAAATGGAACCATTGAAATTCACGACAACAACTCTGGATGCAACAATCAAAACGAAGTTGAAACAGCCTGTGGAGTTGGATTTGATGAGATAGGAACATTTGGAAGACCGATCAACATTTATCCTAATCCAACCTCTGGACAATTCACAATTGAATCCAAAGTGCCAATATATCAGGGTGATATTGGTATTTTCAGCGTAAATGGTCATGAGATTAATCAGTACCAAATCACTGAATCAAAAATGGATATTGACATAAGATATTTGCCCTCTGGAGTTTATTTTGTGAGAGTTACGTGTGATAATGAAGTTAGAATGTTTAAAGTTGTTAAGTATTAAGGATTTAAAACGCCCTGTAACAGTCGCGCATCGCCCAGCCCGGGGCTCTTAAAAATTTGCGCCACTGGGGCAGGGGCTGTGTAGGAAACTTAAAAATGGAAAATAGAAATTCGTATATTTACACAGCCCCCAACCCCCCCCGGGGGGGGGCCCCCCCCCCCCC
>CAYJNJ010000008.1:0-33654 GCA_964371595.1 uncultured Bacteroidales bacterium
CTTAATGACTACTTAATGACTACTTAATGACCATCAATGACCAACATATAATCACAGTAGAAAACCTCGTCAAGAAGTTCGGATCGTTCGTTGCGAACGACAACCTGAATTTCTATGTGAAAAAAGGGGAGATCTTCGGGTTCCTGGGGGCGAATGGTGCGGGGAAAACGACCGCTATCAAGATACTCTGCGGCCTGTGGAAACCTACTTCGGGAAAGATCAGCGTGGCGGGCTTTGATGTTTACAGGGAAACGGAAAAGATCAAGAAGAACATCGGCTATATGAGCCAGAAGTTTTCGCTTTATGAGGATATGACCATTGCTGAGAATTTCACTTTTTACGGTGGGATTTACGGGCTGAAGACCGCGAAGATCAAGGAGAGGATGAATTTTTTCCTGGAAAAGCTGGGTATCGTGGAATACAAGGACAGGGTGATACAGTCGCTGCCGCTGGGATGGAAGCAAAAGCTGGCTTTCTCGATCGCCGTGATGCACGAGCCTGCCATCGTCTTCCTCGATGAGCCCACCAGCGGCGTGGATCCCGTTACCCGGAGGCAGTTCTGGGATATGATCTATGAAGCGGCCCACGGAGGCATTACGGTATTCCTGACCACGCACTACATGGACGAGGCCGAATACTGCGAGAGGGTTTCCATCATGGTCGACGGCCGGATCGAAGCGCTGGATACCCCGGCGGAACTTAAAAAGATATACAATGTTCAGTCTATGGAGGAAGTATTTATTCAACTTGCAAGAAAATAACGGTCATTTATGGTCATTAAGTAGTCATTAAGTAGTCATTAGGTTGTCATTAGGTTGACAAAAGGTTGTAATTGGTTGTTTTTTGAAATTGATTTTTGTTATTTGTTTGGAATTTGGAATTAGGAATTTGGAATTAGGAATTTGGAATTAGGAATTAGGAATTTGGAATTTACCATGCGCGGCTTCATCATCAAAGAATTCTACCACATCTTCCGCGACGTACGGACGATGATCATCCTGTTCGGGATGCCGGTGGTGCAGATCTTGCTCTTCGGCTTCGCCCTGACCAACGAGATCAAGAATGCCCGTATCGCAGTGCTGGATTATTCGAAGGATGATGTTACCACGGAGATCATCGCCAAAATAACTTCTTCCGGGTATTTTATCCTCGATGAGAACCTCGACAGCGAATCGCAGATCGAAGACAAGTTCAGGCAGGGAAAGATCAAGGAAGTCATCATTTTTGAAGATAATTTTGCAGAAAACCTCGAAAACGGCAACCACCCCGGCATCCACATCGTTGGCGATGCCTCTGACCCCAACACCGCCAACCTCCTCGTGACCTACACCCAGGCCATCATTAAGGATTACCAGGCTGATATCCTGATCAGCCAGGCCATTACCCCTGTGATGATCACCCCTGAGCCAAAGCTGCTCTTCAACCCGGAACTGAAAGGTGTTTTCATGTTTGTCCCGGGCATTATCACTATCCTCCTCATGCTGGTCTGCGCCATGATGACCTCCATCTCCATAGCCCGTGAAAAAGAGCTGGGGACCATGGAAGTCCTGCTCGTATCGCCATTAAAACCTATCCAGATCATACTCGGGAAAGTAACGCCATATGTGGTGCTCTCACTGATCAATGCCATCACCATCCTGTTGTTAGGGTATTTTGTCTTCGGCATGCCGATGAGGGGTAGCCTGGCCCTGCTGCTGGCAGAGGCACTGCTGTTTATCGTCATGGCACTTTCGATGGGGATCCTGATCTCCACCGTCGCCAAAAACCAGCAGGTCGCACTCATGATGTCCCTGGCCGGTCTGATGCTCCCGACCATCCTCCTGTCAGGTTTCATCTTCCCGGTCGAAAATATGCCGGTACCCCTGCAGGTTATCAGCAATATCATGCCATCCAAATGGTTTATCATCATCATTAAAAGCATTATGCTGAAAGGGACAGGCTTCATGTATATCTGGAAGGAGACCCTGATCCTGCTGTTTATGACCGTCGTTTTTATCGGTTTGAGCGTAAAAAACTTTAAAATAAGATTAGCCTGATTATGCGGACCCTTGCCTTTATCATACGAAAAGAATTTATCCAGCTATTCAGGAACAAAGTGATGGTCAGGATCATCTTTTTCCTGCCGCTGATCCAACTAATCGTCCTGTCATACACAGCTACTTTTGAGATCAAGCTGATCCGCCTGCATGTTGTGGATTTCGACCGCAGCCATACCGCCCGCGAATTTACCAGCCATTTTACCGGCTCGCCGTTTTATGAGATCACAGGCTATTCCTCTTCCAATGAAGAGGGCGAACAGGATATCCTGAGCAACCGGGCGCACCAGGTGATCACGATCCCTGCCGGATTTGAAAAAGACCTGAACACGACCGGCCAGGCAAAGATCCAGGTCGTCACCAACGCGATCGACGGGGCCGCCGCAGCGCTTATGAATGCCTACACACTTTCCATCATCCAGGATTTCAATATCAACCTGCTGGTCGAATCTTCGGGGATCAATGCGGAAGAGCCAATCCGGACAACCTGGTCGTTCTGGTTCAATCCCGAGCTGAACTATAAAAACTACATGATCCCGGGTATCCTGGTCATGCTGGTCACGATCATAAGCATGTTCCTTTCAGGGATGAACATGGTGAAAGAGAAAGAGATCGGCACCATCGAACAGATCAATGTCACGCCAATCAAAAAATACCAGTTTATCATCGGAAAGCTCCTGCCTTACTGGATTGTTGCGCTTATCGAGCTTTCAGTCGGCCTCCTGCTGGCCAGGTTCCTGTTTAGCGTACCCATCCTGGGCAGTATCTGGCTCATTTTCCTGGTAGCTGCGGTTTACCTGGTCCTCACACTGGGCCTCGCCCTGTTCATCTCAACAAAAACCAATACCCAGCAACAGTCAATGTTCCTTTCCTGGTTTTTCCTTGTCGTTTTTATCCTGATGAGCGGGCTTTTCACTTCGGTCGACAGCATGCCGCAATGGGCTAAAGTGATCAACTGGTTCAATCCCATAGCCTATTTTGTCGAGATCATCCGGATGATCATGCTCAAAGGTTCCGGTTTCATGGATATTGCATTCAGGCTCTCCATCCTGGCGGGATACGGTATCCTGGCCCTTACTGTAGCCGTATGGCAGTACAGGAAGACAACATGACCATTTTACGGGCCTGATTACCAGGCCTTATCATTTTCATTTTATTTCAGATTATTATTTTTTTATTTTTGATCAGGTTTTCGATCAATTCAATTAACCATATAACCAAGTAGTATGAGGAATTTTTACAAAATCCCGGTCCTGATCCTGGTTTTTCTAACCGGATCGTTAGGGCAATTACATGCACAGGATTTTCTGCCGACGCTTAACGACAATTATATGGGTATCAACCAGGTCACATTGCAGCCTGCTGCTATTGTTGACAGCCGGTTTAAGGTGGATGCCAATTTTTTCGGTTATAGTGCTGAAATTTACAACAGTATGGTCAGCTTTAACGGATTGGGATTGCTCAGGCCAAATGAAATGGCCAGTGACGATGAATGGTGGGATAGTAATGTTACACTGGTCGGCCCGAATGGCAATCCTAAATCGGGCTATGTCAGCGCTGATATCCTGGGACCCAGTGTACTGGTGACCATCAATGCGAAGCATGCCATAGGATTTACATCTAGGTTGCGCCAGGTGCTTAGTATCGATGATATTGATGAGTCGCTGGTCATGCCGATATATGATGAATTCGATGAAGATGCCTATTATAACAAGTGGTACCACGCGAGTAATATCCGCTCGGCGCAAAACATCTTTGCTGATTACGGATTGTCTTATGCCACTGAAGCGTATAATTCCGGTGCCCATTACATTAAAGCCGGTATTACCGTCAAATTGTTGCAGGGACTGGGCGGGGCCTATATTAAGGCTGAAGATCTCTATTATTATGTCGATAAAAATGGCGTCGACGATGCCGTGAGCATTTCATGGAATTCACCGCATGTGCAATACGGGGCATCCGACAACTGGGACTGGCAGGATGATGACAATGGCTTAGGTAATAGCGGATTCAGGTACACGTTTATTGCAAATCCTACGGTGGGTCTGGATCTTGGTGCTGTTTATGAATTCAGGCCCAAATACAAGGACTATCTGTACGACATGGATGGTGAAACCGGCCTGGTACGCAAAGATCAGAACAAGTATTTACTGAAGATCGGGTTATCGGTGCTCGATATCGGAAGGTTAAGGTATAAAAAAGCCTATGGCAGCCAGGATTTTATCATGAACCAAACCCCGGATGCCAAAAACCTCTACGAAAACCAGATCAATGACTATCCATCCAATACGCATTGGATGAATATGGAAGAATTAAAGTTCAGGTTCCCGCCTTATGTTGATTTTTCGGATACGATCAATAACAGGATCCAGGCCAATGCAGGCTGGAGCAGGTACGATGAAAACAAGGATTATTTTACGATAACATTGCCGACTGCGGTCAGTTTGCAGGCCGATCTCAATGTCGTGAAGGGGTTATATTTAAACCTCACCACTTACACAGCGCTTCACACCGGGGAAAATACCACCGGGAATGCCCATTATACCTCGAATTACAGCCTGACACCCCGATACGAGCACAAATGGTTCAGCGTCATGATGCCGATGACCTATGGAAGCGTCCAGAAATTTAATATGGGGATTGGCCTGAGGGCCGGCTTTATTTACATGGGTATCAATAATATCATTTCCGGTCTGATCAGTGATCCGTACGGGAGCAGTTTCTACCTCGGCGCCAAAATACCGATTTGGCATGAGAAGCCGCCCAGCGACCGGGACCAGGATGGCGTATCCGATGAAAAAGACAGGTGCCCGGATGACCCGGGAGAATGGAAAAACGCCGGCTGTCCGGATCGTGACGGTGATGGCGTGGTGGATATTGATGACCTCTGCCCGGATGTTCCCGGTGAGAAAGTGTACCAGGGATGCCCTGACAGGGACGGTGATGAGATTCCCGATTACCAGGATGATTGCCCGGATGTTCCCGGTCCAAAGCTGACAAATGGCTGTCCTGACAGGGATGGCGACGGGGTTGTCGATAGCCGGGACGAGTGCCCGGATGTCCCGGGTCCGGCAGCACTCAGCGGCTGTCCTGACCGTGATGGCGACGGCGTGGTGGATTATAAGGATAAATGTCCGGATGAACCCGGTCCGCCCGAGCAAGGGGGTTGCCCCTTCGTGGATACCGATGGCGATGGCCTGAAAGATTCCGAAGATAGCTGCCCGACTATTGCCGGTCCTCCGGAAAATAAAGGCTGCCCGTATACTGATACCGATGGTGACGGCGTTATAGATAAAGACGACCGCTGCCCGCTGACTCCAGGTGACCCCGCAAATTTCGGCTGCCCGGTGCTTAAAGTGGAGGAAGCTGCGGTGCTGAAAACTGCATTTGAAAACCTTGAATTCGAAACCGGTAAAGCTGTGATTCGTTCATCATCGTTTGTATCCCTCGACGAGCTGGCAACGCTGCTGATCAGCAAACCGGCATGGAAACTGGCCATTGCCGGCCATACCGATAATGTCGGGAATGATGAATCCAATATGACGCTTTCAAAGAACCGGACACAGTCCGTAGGTAAATACCTGCAGGGGAAAGGGGTTCCATCAAGCCAGGTCACTATGGAATGGTACGGTGAAACAAGGCCTGTTGCCGATAATAATACACCGGAAGGACGGCAGAAAAACAGAAGAGTGGAAATGCAGCTGGTATTTGAATAAACTTCTGAAGAATTAACTGCCATCCCTTGAGGAACTTAAATTTACAACTGATCATACTGCTGGCCATCCTGGCCGGACCGGTAAAGCTTTTGAAAGCCCAGGATTTCCTGCCCGTTCTCAGTGATAATTATATGGGCATCAACCAGGTAACCCTTCAGCCAGCCGCCATTGCCGATAACCGCTTTGAAAGGGATTTCAGCCTCGTTGGTTTTAATTGTGATATATTTAATGATGCCATGCGGTACAGGTCGAAGTGGATGTTAAATCCCCTCGGTGTCCTGACGAATAAGAAATGGTGGGATGAAAATACTTACCTGGATGAGGCGAACGGGCAGGACAAGAACTTCTACATGTCGCAATCCATCATGGGCCCGGGCTTCCTGGTCTCTATCGGGGAAAAGCACGCGTTTGGCTTCACCTTCAGGCTGCGAAGCATTACCAATACCGATGACCTGATTGAGCCCCTTTTTCATTCTATTTACAGCCAGTATGAAGATGAAGAGCATTGGAACAAATGGTTCTATGATGATAAAATGAGATCGGTACAGCATATATTCGGCGATTACGGCTTCACATACGGCGCTGAAGTGTATAACAGGGGTCAGCACTTCCTGAAAGTGGGGGCTACCCTGAAGATCCTTCACGGGATAGCCGCCGCATACGTTCAGGCCGACGATCTTTATTTTTACTACGACGGGTCGGATGGCACCGATGCCGAACCCGTATCCTGGAATGCGACTTCTGTTTACGGCGGATTGTCGGGAAACTGGGGCTCTTACGACGATGAGGGTAATTATGACTACTACATAACCTATAAAATTACCGCCAAGCCTTCGGTAGGGCTTGATTTTGGCTTCGTTTACGAATTCCGCCCGAACTATATGCGCTATAACTATAATGTGGATGGAAGAAAATACCTTAACCGTAAAGACCGTAACAAATACCTGCTGAAAGTAGGCTTCTCAATGGTTGATATCGGCAGGCTCAAGTATAAAAAGGAATACAACAGCTTTAACCTGTCGGCCGCTTTCACACCTGATTATGCCCAGCGATACAATACCGGCGACAACAGCGTCCCGGGCAATACAGAATGGCTGGATGCCGACAAAGCCAGTTTCAGCTTTATGGAATATGTGAACTTTGTCGATACCCTTTACCAGAGGTACCTTACTGACCGCGGGGTTGAAAAGCTTGAAGGCGACCCGGGGTATTTTAAAATGAAGCTCCCGACAGCCATCAGCTTCCAGGTCGACGTGAAAGCGTACAAGTTCATCTATGTAAACCTGACTACATTTACCGGGCTGAACCAGGGGTTTTCAACCGTACCGAATTCGCATTACATCTCCAACTATAGCATCACACCCCGCTTTGAGTCAAAATGGCTTACCGTTTCAGTCCCTATCCAGTATAATCAGTATCAGAAATTGAATGTCGGGCTTGGCTTGCGTACCGCCTTTGTCTATTTCGGCATAACCAACCTGTTTTCAGCCATGGTCAAGGACTCGTATGGCCTGAATATTTACGTCGGGGCCAAGCTGCCGGTCTTCCAGGGTAAGCCCCGGGCCGATGTCGATAATGACATCTTAGGATTTTAAATATCATCTCCCAAAACATATCGATTATGCTTCATTATTGATAATGTGTGAATTATGTAATTCTTTTATTAAATAGTGTAACGCATTCCGGATTTAAAGGGCTGACCTTTGTACTGTGAAAAATTATCACATGCAGAAACATTAACCCTTAAAATTATAATGTTATGAAAAAAATTCTTTACGCATTATTATTTACATTTCTTGGCTTCACATCGGTTTTTTCTCAGACGCAGGAAAAACCATGGAACCTTGGTTTGTATTACGGCCGATCCCAATACGATGGTGATCTCGGCAGTGGTTTCATTCAATTCAACAAAGCATTTTATGGCTATGGCCATTTGTCTTTGTCACGTTACCTGAACTCATGGTTTAACCTGGCTATCAATGGAAGTTATGGAGGACATGGGTTTTATGAAGAAAGTGACGTGGATGCCGTTAGATTTGGAGCGCATAAAACTTATGGTGATATTCAGCTCCAGTTCAATTTCATTGAGAAAGAATCTGCATTTTTCAGGCCATACATCTTTGCAGGCATCGGATTCAGAAATCTTACAGAAATTACAGGATCTGATTTAAATCCGCCACCAACCTGCCAGCCCGGATTTGATATGGTTATACCCGGGGGGATAGGCCTTAATTTCAGGATATACAAAAATATCAGCATCAGGTATATTGCAACAATCGGCTGGACTAATCATGACAATCGTGATACAAAAGAAGCAGGGGATAACAACGACTGGCAGCTGGATCAGAGCCTGGGATTTACCTTTAGTTTAGGATCAAGCAAAGATACAGACGGGGATGGCGTGGCAGATAAAAAGGATAATTGCCCGGATACACCGGCAGGCGCCCTCGTTGATGACAATGGATGTATTGTCGACAGGGATAAAGACGGAATTGCAGACAACCAGGATGATTGCCCTGACGTTGCCGGTATAGCTAAATTCAAAGGATGCCCGGATACCGATGGGGATGGAGTCGCCGATAAGGATGACAAATGCCCGAAAGTAGCAGGCCCTCCAGCTACTAATGGATGTCCCGACAGGGATAATGACGGGATCGTGGATGACCAGGATGAATGCCCTGATGTCGCTGGTCCGGTGGCACTTTCCGGCTGTCCCGACAGGGATGGTGATGGTATTGCCGATATCAAAGATAATTGTCCCGACCTGGCCGGCCTGCCCGAATACGGTGGCTGCCCTTACCTCGATACAGACGGTGATGGAATTAAAGATGCCGATGACATGTGCCCGGATAAAAAAGGCCCGCCGGAAAATAAAGGCTGTCCTTATACCGACAGTGATGGTGATGGCGTGATCGATAAAGATGACAAGTGCCCGCTGACACCCGGCGACATTGCAAACTTCGGATGTCCTGTCCTTAAAGTTGAAGAAGCAGCCATCCTGAAGACTGCCTTCGATAATCTCGAATTTGAAACCGCCAAAGCGGTGATCCGCTCTTCTTCATTTGCTTCAATGGATGAATTAGCTGCCCTTCTGATCAGCAAACCGACATGGAAGCTGAAGATATCAGGTCACACCGACAACGTTGGAAGTGATGCATATAACGAGACCCTGTCAAAAAACAGGGCCCAGTCTACTGCCAAATACCTTACAGGTAAAGGGGTGCCACAAAGTCAGCTAATTATCGAATGGTTTGGTGAAAGCATGCCTATTGCTGACAACAACACAGCTGAAGGCCGCCAGATTAACCGGCGTGTCGAAATGCAGGTGGTGTTTGATTAACATTTTTTAACACTCTGATCTTCATAAGATTCCATCCGGATGTGCTCCGGATGGAATTTTTTCCATATCTTTGCGGCTGCTAAACCGTATTAATAAGCGTATTAGTAATGAAAAATGCTGACTTGCCGGATTCTTTAGGATGCGGAGCAAAAGCCGGCTATTGTTGAACTAACTTGTAATTGATGACTTTATTCAAAAAAATAAGCCACTCTATTAAATTTTTTTCATTTTTTCTTCTTTTAATTATTCCACTATTCTTTTTAAGCTCCTGCCTGAACCATCACCAGGAAAAAATGAACCAGATCCTTGGAAGTGAGGATATGCCACACCATTACAGGATTCACGAAATCCAGGAAAGGGGCAGGCTCATTGCCGCTACTGATTTCAACTCAACCGATTATTTTATTTACCGGGGTGAGCCGATGGGGTTCCAGTACGAGAAACTGAAGATGTTCGCTGATTTCCTGGGTGTTGAGCTTGAAGTCCAGGTTGTAAACAGCCTTGATGAAGCATTTCAGAGCCTCAACGAAGGGAAATCAGATGTTATCGCCATGGGCCTGACCGTTACCCGACAAAGGTCGGAAAAGGTCGATTTCACCCTCCCGATACTGCAGACCCGCCAGATGCTGGTCCAGCGCAAGCCGGATAACTGGCGCAAGATGAGGACATGGGATGATATCGAAAAGCAGCTTATCCGCAACCCGATGGACCTGGCCGGTAAAACGGTGAAGGTTCAGAAGTCATCCGCCCATTCAGAACGGTTAGAGAACCTTTCTGAAGAAATCGGATGGCCGATCATTGTGGAAGAAGACCCGTTACTGGAAGTGGAACAGCTCGTAGAATCTGTCGCCAATGGGATGATGGATTACACGATTTGCGACGAGCACCTGGCCGGATTCTTCGAAAAGCAGTACCCGGAGCTTGATATCCGTACCCCTGTGAGCTTCCCGCAAAATATAGCCTGGGCTGTAAGGAAGGATTCCGACAGCCTTCTTATCGCGATCAACGAATGGCTTGCCATAAATAATGAGACCTACGCTTCAAAGCACCTTGCCGATAAGTACTTCAACAGTCCCCGTACGGCATTCATGGCTAAAAGCGAAGCTGTTTCCTTTAACGGGAAGAAGATCTCCCAGTATGATGAAATTCTGAGGAATATTTCCAAGCAGCACGATTTCGACTGGAGGCTGGTAGCCGCGCTGGTTTACCAGGAATCGCAATTCAATTCTGATGCTAAATCCTGGGCGGGTGCATATGGCCTGATGCAGATCATGCCTGCCACGGCCAAACTGCTGGGCATCGACAGTACTGCTTCGGAATTCGAGCAACTGGAAGCGGGGATCCTTTACCTGAAAATGCTGGATGATGAGTTACCAAAGGAGATCTCCGGTCCGGATGAACGGATTAAATTCATCCTTGCAGCGTACAATTTAGGTATTGCGCATGTTTTCGATGCCAGAAGGCTTGCTGAGAAGAATGGTAAAGATCCGAATGTCTGGTCGGGGAATGTCGATTATTACATCCTGAATAAATCCAATCCTCATTATTACCGTGATTCAGTTGTGCGCTATGGCTACGCACGAGGGGAAGAGACCTATAATTTCGTGCTGGAAGTGCTCGACCGTTTTGAGCACTACAAAAATGTAATTTCCGACTAAATCCCGAATTCCTTACGGAGCTGGGCAACCCATGTTTTGATGCGGCTGTCGGTGAGTTCCGGCTGGGTGTCAAAATCAAGCGCAAGGCCATAGAACATGCCATTCTCGACAGATTCCGAATCTTCGAATTCATAGCCGTCAATAGGCCACATGCCTTTGAGCACTGCACCGCGCTTTTCAAGAATTTCTTTCAGGAATGCCATCCCATCCACAAAATGGTGGGGATACAGCACCTGGTTGCCAAGGCCGTACATGGCATATGGCTTGCCTTTGATCTCCGCTTTTTCAACTTTGGCATAAAAGTCGTTCCACCGCGATTTATGGGCGCTTTCCCAGTTATCCGCACCGGTAGTTGATCCACCGATAATAAAGCCGTCGTACATCGAAAATTCGGCAGTATTGACATCTGTAATGGTAAAGATGTCAACGACACCTTTTTCAAACAGTGCATGGATCTTGTGAGCAGCTGTTTCAGTGCTGCCTTTCTTCGGCCAGTAAATCAAAGCGATTTTTTTCATTTCGAGAATGTATTATACCGCAAATTTAAGGTTTTATTCGATTGTTCAATGGTTAAACTGTTCAATGGTTAAACTGTTAAATTGTTACATTATATCGAATATCGTCTGCTCCTTGAGTTTCCTGCTGGGGCTGGCAGGTTCCTGCTGGGGCTGGCAGATTCCCACGGCAGTGGGAATCTGCAAGCTACGGGCGATGCCCCCGTCATTCCCGCGAAAGCGGGAATCTGCTGGCTACGGCGGTGCCCCCGTCATTCCCACGCCAGCGGGAATCTGCCAGCTACGGCGATGTCCCCGTCATTCCCGCGCCAGTGGGAATCTTGTGGCAAGTAGAATTTTTTAGTAAACCCGATATATTTATCATCAATGTAAAAAATAAGGCAATAATATTGACATATATGTAAATAAAATGGAGTACATTCAAAATTTATTGTATCTTTACCGGAATTTTAAAACTTGAATAATGGTAGAAAGAAAATTCTATCTGGATAAAATAAGTAGCGGTTTTACAGCAGTACCTATCGTTTTACTTATCGGAGCCAGGCAGGTTGGCAAGACCAGTCTGATGAAGATGTTTAAATATGAAGGATCTTCCTTATTCCTGAACGGGCAGGATCCGGAAATATCCGGTTTGTTTCAGAAACTTTCTCAAATAGAAGACTATCTTAAGGTTTACCTGAATTCTGATTTGACAGGACTTTTAATGATTGATGAATTTCAATTCATCCCAGGTGTTTCTACGATGCTTAAATTACTCACTGATAAGAATGAAAGTTTGAAAATCCTTTGTTCTGGAAGTTCAAGCCTGGATATACATCAGACAGTTAAAGAGTCACTTGCCGGACGAATAAGGGTAATTGAAATATTGTCGCTTTCATTTGAAGAGTACCTTAAATTTACCAACGAAAAGCTTCATGGGCTGTATAAAGATTTTGGGCTTTCCACGCCTGATTCCGCATTAACAGCGCCATTTCATCAAGTGCAAAATGAATATATGCTCTATGGTGGATTGCCTCGTGCTGCGCTAACACCCGTTTTTGAGCAAAAACTTGCTATTCTGGATGATATTTATAAAACTTACCTGGTTCGTGATGTGCGAAGCTATATTAAAAACGAGCATTTTACGGGATATAATAAAATGCTGAAAATGTTGGCTTCTCAGATTGGAAATATGGTGAACATCAATTCTATAAGTCGTGAGACAGGTCTGCCTTACAGGGCTTGCGAAGAATATTTGGATTTGCTTCAGCAGATGTATATTATCAAACTGATTGCACCTTTTTCATCCAATAAACGTTCGGCAATTACGAAGATGAAAAAAGTTTATTTCAATGATCTGGGATTAAGAAATATGATCCTTTCAGGTTTTCAGGAAATGGAGTTTCGAACCGACAAAGGAGCGCTTTTTGAAAATTTTATTTTGTTAGAACTTTATAGAAACCTGAAACCAGGAGGCAATATTTACTATTTCAGGACAACTGACGGAACCGAAGTGGATTTTATAGTGCAAAATCCCACTTCAAGCTATGCTGTGGAATGTAAGTATGCAATCCTTGAAAAACCTCTTAAAATCCGCGCTCTTAAGAACATCGGTGACCTCGAAAATATAATAAACCGTTATATTCTCAACCAAAATTTAAATTTAAGCGAAGGAAATACGCACCATGTCCAGGGTTATCTTGCCGGATTAATAGGAGGACGAGAGGACGGTAAGACGGCAGGACGGTTGGAAGGTTAGACAGTTGGCAGTTGGACAGTTGGACAATTTCATGGACGATTGAGCATGGACGAGGGACGATTTAACATTTTATCAGGCGAAAGAGCGAACGGACGAATTTGATTCGTACCTTTAGCTATTCATTATGAGGCTAAAGGTAATTTTATCGGTTTTTTTCATCATAGTGAGTTCAACTATTAATTCACAGACAATATTAGCAGGTGGTCCGGTAGGGGGGGAATGGACTGTGTCAGGATCACCTTATCTTGTTACAGGGGACATTATTATTCCGGTTGACTCGGTTCTGATTATTGATCCGGGCGTAGATATTATTTTCAATGAATATTGCGGATTAACCATTACAGGCAGGATATTTGCACAGGGTAATGCGGGTGACTCAATTACTTTTACTGCAAGTGATACTACTCTTGGCTGGGATGCACTTACTTTTTATGATCATGGACTGGTTTATCCTGATACCTCTGTACTAGATTATTGTAAAATCGAATATGGCCGGCCTCATTTTTATTTACCCAATAATCATGGTGGAGGGCTGCATTTCTATTATACCCAATATGTCATCATCAGGAATTC
This sequence comes from uncultured Bacteroidales bacterium, assembly GCA_964371595.1. Classification (GTDB taxonomy): domain Bacteria; phylum Bacteroidota; class Bacteroidia; order Bacteroidales; family JAGOPY01; genus JAGOPY01. Next base: position 13,577 of record CAYJNJ010000008.1, read on the forward strand.
AATCATCCGTAAATGTTACACCGCGAGAGGAGGGGGAGTTTACCTTGAAACTGCTATTTTTATTTTATTCGATCATGTCGTAATCGAGGATAATTACGCCACAATATCTGGAGGAGGGGCATATTGCGAGGATGCTAATGCCGACTTTCATGATGTTATATTTCAGCGTAATAAATCCCGCTATTATGGAGGAGCTTTGTCCCTTGATGCAAGATATTATTCTCTTGAAAATGTGAAGATCGTGAATAATAAGGCTGAAATAGGAGGAGGAATCTATATCAAACATTTATGGGATGAAGAATACACATCATTTATCAACTGTAAAATAAAAAATAATGAAGCCTATGCTAATGGTGGCGGGATGTATATTGATGAGAATTATCTGTACAATGTAACCAGATTATCTTTTGATGGAACGAGTATCTATATGAATTATTCTGGTCATTCTGCTGATATTTACTATACAAGGGAAACAACACTGAATGTTCCTCTTGATACTTTTACTGTAAATAATGCTGATGAATATATCCGGCATGGCGAACTTGCAATACTAGCCCAAACATATCTTCTGGGTGAACACACTTATAATGACATCTACGTCAGCCAGCAAGGTTCAGATCAAAATACGGGAGATTCTCAAAATCCTTTATTAACTGTAAACGCTGCCCTGAGAAAGGTAACAGCAAGCAGTACAAATCCAGGGAGTATTCATCTTGCTGAAGGTGAATATAGTCCGGATTCTAATGGGGAATATTTCCCCCTTTTTGCAAAGGATTTTGTTACCCTTACTGGTTCCGGAACTGATCTTACTGCTCTGGATGCTCAAAATTCCGGTAATGTTATGATGATCACTGAATCCAGTTCCGCAATTGTACAGAATATGACTTTTACAGGAGGAAAAAAGGAAGACAAAGGCTGTGGCACTTTGTATATCTCAAATTCAAATCCCATTTTAAAAAATTGTAAATTCAATTATAATGATACATCTTACGCCAGTGGCGATTTTAGTGTTGGAGTCTACGGTCAGTCACTTCCACACTTTTCATATTGCACTTTTACTAACGAAATGATATGGGGGCATTCGGAAGTATATATTTATAGCGGTAGTCCAAAATTTGAGCATTGTCAATTCCTTGCCCCTGAATATATTAATGAACAAGAACCTGGGAGTACGGCGATATCAAGCGTTTCAAGTGGAGATGTTTATATTTCAGATGTCATTTTTTCAAACCATGCAATTGGAGTTAATCTTTATAAAAATATTATATTAAATTCATGCTTATTTCAAAAAAACCTTAATGGTATTATCTTGTATGGATCTAATAATCAAATCATTTCAAACTGTACATTTATAGACAATGCTATCCCAGTGCGTTGTAGAGGTGATCTTGAAATTCAAAACTCACTGTTTTACAATTATGATTCCATCAATCCTCAGCAGATTATATTGGAGTCATATTATTTTTATCCTATTACCTTTAAGATTGAATACTCTGATATCGAAGGAGGTCAAAATTCCATAATTGCGCTTGATACGATTTCCTCTATGATTTGGGGGGAAGGAAACTTTGATTCAGATCCTCTCTATGAAAATCCGGACAGCAACCTGTTTTTGTTATCATCTTCATCACCTTGTATTGACGCTGGTAATCCGGATACAACCGGCCTGAATCTTCCGGAATTGGATTTAGCAGGGTATCCCCGGGTATATGGACCAGGAATTGACATTGGAGCTTATGAATGGTTTCCAGTTGAGGTAGAAGAAAGAACTTATCCAGAAGAATCATCCCTGGGGATTTTTCCTAATCCTTCAGGTAGTTTAATCTTTTTTCAAATGAGAAAGGAAAATTCCGCATCAGTTCATATTTTAAAAATATACAATACTTCAGGGCAATTAATTGAAACAATCAAGGTCCCATATGGAATAACCACATTTTCCCATTCAATCTCGAATTATCCTTGCGGGCTATATTATTCTGTATTACTTGATGGAGATGGGCCTGTCTGTATTACAAAATTTACAGTTGTCAGATAACGACTAAGTATAGAATCCCGAATTCAACCTTCAACATTAATAAAAGGTTCGATAGCACGTTGATAGATCCCCTTCGTCCACGCAATCGCCATTCCATAGTTCGTGACCGGTATCCCGGCCACGATGGCTTCTTTCAGCCGGCTGTGCACCTGCTTTTGGGTTATCATGCACCCGCCGCACTGGACAATCAGGGCGTATTTTGTAAGGTCCTTTTCAAAGCTATCGAGCCCGGCGACGATGTCGAATTCAAGCTCCTTGCCGGTATATGTTTTCAGCCAGCCGGGGATCTTGTATCTGCCTATATCATCGCAATTTACCTGGTGTGTGCAGCTTTCCAGGATTAAAACTTTATCGCCGTCTTTCAGCCCGTCGATCTTTGGCGTCCCTTCGAGGTATTTTTCGAATGGCCCTTTATGGCGTGCCAGCAATATGCTGAAACCGGTCAGCGGGATATCTTTCTGGATGATCTTGTCGATGCGGCCAAACATCTGGCTGTCGGTAATCGCCAGCTTTGGCTTGATACCTGTGGTTTTGAGAAAGTGGCCGACTTCGCTCTCTTTCAGTACGACATTGATGCAGTCGTTATCCAGCACATCGCGGATTGCCTGCACCTGCGGCAGGATCATGCGGCCCTCGGGCGCTTCGTTGTCGATCGGGGTGATCAGCATCACAATATCGCCGCGGTGCAGCAGGCCGCCCAGCAGCGACTGGCTGGTGTAAGCCGTATCGGGCATGTGGCGGATGATCATGGCGGTCAGCAATTCCTTGTTTTCAGGGTTTAAGGTCGAAAAATCGACAACTTCCGATTGGATCCCCAGGTGGATATGGTTTTTCAGTTCCTGGGATACAGGGGAGAGGTCGGATTTATTATGAACGAAGATGAAGGGAACGTCGAACTTTTTAAACTGGCTGATCAAGTCATTTTCAAACCCGCTGATTTCATTGTTGGTAATGACGATGATGGCCAGGTCGATGGCCTTGATGACCTGGAGGGTTTTCCGGATTCGGAGTTCGCCAAGCTCTCCGCTGTCGTCGATTCCGGCGGTGTCTACCATGATTGCCGGGCCGATCCCAAAGATCTCAACGGATTTGCGAACCGGGTCGGTGGTGGTGCCGGGTTGTGCGGAAACGATGGCGACATCCTGGCCGGCCAGTGCATTGATCAACGAGCTTTTGCCGTTGTTCCGCCTGCCGAAGATCCCAATATGGGGCTTTAGTTCACGACCTTTATCTGCTTTCATTTTTTATTTTTTAAATCAGCGCCACTCGCTCCAGCCAGCCGGGATATATGGCTTAGGAGTAAGATAATTTCTTGCAAAGAAATGCTTCGAATCTCCCCATCTGCCATAGCCTATGCTTTCCCCAACGGCCTTCAGGCGTGTTTCAAGCTCTTTCACAACGATCATCGGATCATCCATCACAGCAGGTTTCCCGTTATAAAGATTATAATTATTGGCATAGATCTTCGGTGTCATATTCGGCATGAACACATTCGCGCCAGCCAGAATGGCCTTGATCCTTCCATCCGGATCAAGCACCTGCAGGGCAGTTGAAGCCGCGATGTTAATGTCTTTCATCATGATCCTTATGATCGCGATCATCCTCAGGCTTAATTCGAAGCGCTCCGCCGGCGAAGGCAGTCCTTTCAGGCTTCCCATCGGGGTGTCCGCGTGCGGGATATACGGCCCCATCCCGATCATGTCCACATCGAAATCGCGCATGAACAAAAGGTCATCAGCCAGGTTTTCCAGGGTTTGCCCCGGCAGGCCAATCATTACCCCTGTCCCTGTCTGGAAGCCGGTTTTCCTGAGATTTTCCAGCGCCTTCAGCCTGTCTTCGAAACGATGAAATTCATTATCAGGATGGATTTTTCTGAAAAGTTCCTCAGAAGAAGTTTCTATACGCAGCAGGTAACGGTGTGCCCCGGCATCAAGCCATTGACGGTAGGTCTCAGGGGTTTGTTCCCCGCAGCTCAGCGTAATCCCCAGCGTGTTATCAGTCTGCTCTCTTATTGTTTTTATCGCAGAAGTGAGGGAATCGGTAAATTGCTTATCGGTGCGTTCCCCGGCTTGTATCACGACCGAACCGAAGTTCCTCCTCCAGGCCCACATGGCCTTATCAACAATTTCATCAGTAGTGAGCGTGTAGCGGCTTACCTTATCATTGCCTTTCCGTATCCCGCAGTATAAGCAGTCTTTCCTGCAAATATTCGAAGCCTCGATCAATCCCCGCAGGTAGACAACGCCACCGGCATGCAGCTTTTTAACCTCCCAGGCTTTACGGTAAATCCTGTGCTTGTCGCGGTCGGCAGACACAGAAAGCAAACTTACCAGGTCTTCCCTGGTCATCAGGTTCTTTGAAAGGATATTATCGGTCATAATTCTCTTTTATTTTACAATAATTAATCGCCTACGGCGAAAATCACCTCACTGTCACACCACTACACCACTACACCACTACACCACTCCACCACTTCAAAAGTAAAGATCTCTCTCCCCAGCCCTGATCCTCACCAGCCTGTTCTTTGTCTCCTCAAGCTGCTTCGTATCCAATTCGGATTCCATTTTCTTCTCAATCAATTCCCAACCTTTCTTTGCCGTCGTATCCGTGGCATAGTCTTCCAGGTATTCGGCGAGGGTCAGCAAGGCATTTGGGGTACAATATCTTTTAATGAAACCGGGCACGGAAAACTCCATGAAATGCTCACCGGTACGGCCTTTGCGGTAGCATGCGGTGCAGAAGGAAGGGATATATCCTTCTTCCAGCAGCTCATCGATCACTTCACGCAGGGAACGGTTGTCGTTGATAAGGAACTGCTCCTTGTCAGGGTTCTGGTCGTGTTCGGTTTCTTCTGCATAAGCGCCGATTTCCAGCTTTGTGCCGGCATCGATCTGGGAAACACCGAACTGAAGGACTTCTCTGCGTATATGTTCCGGCTCCCTGGCCGTCAGGATCAGGCCGGTGTAAGGCACGGCAAGCCGTAAAATGGCTACCAGCTTTGTGAAATCTTCATCATTCACAAGCCATTCGGGAGAAATCTCATACTCCGATGCATACTGCAGCCTGGGGAAGGAAATGGTGTGCGGGCCGACATTGTAACTGGCTTCAAGGTGGTTGGCGTGGCGAACCAACGCCAGCACCTCGTATCGCCAGTCATACAAACCAAACAGAACACCAATGCCGACATCATCCAGTCCGGCTTCCTGTGCGCGGTCCAATGATGTCAGGCGGTTATCGTAATCTCTTTTAAATCCCCCTGTGTGATATTTCTTATACGTCTCTTCATGGTAGGTTTCCTGGAAGATCTGGTAAGTGCCTATCCCGGCTTCCTTTACTTTCCTGAAACCTTCAATATCCATCGGCGCCGCATTGATATTTACCCGCCTGATTTCCCCATTTCCCCTCTTCACCCGGTAAACCGTCTTTACTGTTTCAGCTATGTATTCCGGTGTATAGGAAGGATGTTCGCCGTAAACCAGGATCAGCCTCTTCTGGCCGTTTTCTTCCAGGGCTTCGACATTTTTGATGAGTTCTTCGTTCGATAAGGTCTTGCGGAGGGCTTTCCTGTTAGAAGAGCTGAATCCGCAGTATTTGCAATTGTTGACGCAGTAATTTCCAACGTATAGCGGGGCGAACAGGACGATCCTCTCACCATAAACTTCTTTTTTCAGCTTCCTTGCTGCCATTTTGATCTCTTCCACCAGACCGGATTCGGTGGTTTTTACGAGGATGGCGGTTTCTTCGAGTGTCAGCCGGTTCCTGGCAAGGGATTTCGCCAGGATCTCATGTACTTTTTCTTCGGAAGGAAGAGAGCGGGCGAGCAGACCGCTGATCTCATCAGAATCGATGAAAGGCTGCATCCGCTCGTCCGGGATTTTATATTGCTGAGGTTGGAATTTCATTTTTTTAAAGTTTCTCGCAGATTTTCGCAGATTTAAAACGCAGATTAACGCTGATATAGGCCGTCTGCCTCACTCCCTCCCCCGTTTGGGGGAGGGCCGGGGAGGGGGTCAGAGGGGGATTTCAACTTCAAAAACACTACCGACATCAGGTTGACTTTTCACAGAAATAGTTCCTTTATAATTTCCTTCCACAAGCTTTTTTACTATCGATAGTCCCAGTCCGCTGCCGGTGATCAGCTTCGTCTTGTCATTCTTTATCCTTACAAACTCCTGGAAGAGAAGCTTAATATCATCTTCCGCCATACCGATGCCGGTGTCTTCCACTTTAATATTTAAGACCGATGAGGATTGGCGCATGACAACATTCACACTTCCACCGTCCCGGTTATATTTTACCGCATTCGACACCAGGTTGTTCACGATGATCTCGATCTCATCGGGATCGGCCTGCATGACCAGGTTTTCCGGCGCGTCGAGGTACATCTTCACGTTCTTCTGGATAGCCATCGGTTCCATGGTATCCATGGCAATCCTGGCCACCTGGTTAAGGTCGACTTTCTTCATCTCCCTCACCTTTTTACCCGATTCTAACCTCGTCAGGTCCATCAGGTCCATGATCAGGTTGCGCATGCCTTTGATCCGCTCCAGCGACCGGTCGATCATCGCGTCGTAGTCGGCCAGGTTTTCCCCGACCTGCCGTTCCTTCATGATCTTCAAATAACCTTCTACCGCGTTGATCGGCGATTTCAGCTCGTGCGACAATACCGAAAGGAACTGGAACCGCACCTGTTTCCCTTCACGGTTCATCGTGCGCGTCATCCTTTTCAGGTAGAGGTGCTTGGTAATGCCTTCGATGGATGATTTCAGCTCATCCGGGGTGAAGGGCTTCGGCATGAAATTGTAAGCCCCGGTATTCGTGGCTTTGATGGCAAGATCAAGCGAAGCGTAGGAGGTGATCATCATCACCTGGGCATCATATTCCTTTTTCTTGATATAATCCAGCACTTCGATCCCATCCATTCCCGGCAATTTGTTGTCGAGCAGGATGATATCCATCGGTTGCGCTTCAATGATCTCAATGGCCCTCTCGCCGGTTTCGGCTTCGATCACCTCAAAATCAAAATCCTCATCCATGAACGGGTACCCAACCCTGAAATTTTTCAGGATCCTCTGTATCCCCGAGCGGATGCCGGGCTCGTCGTCGACGACTAATACCTTTAGAGTTGACATATTCAAATAATTTTAATTCCAAATTCCAGGTTTCAAATTCCAGATTAATTTTTGGAATTTGGAATTTGGAATCTGGAACTGTTAGATTTTAAGCAGCTTATTAATTTCCCTCTCCAGTTGGTCCGGCCGGATTCCTTTTTCTATGAAGGTATCGGCCTTGATCCAGGAACGGTCGGCGGCGGTTTCTACGCCAAAGCTCATCCCTGTTTCTGCCGTAACAGCCGATGCAATGATGACCGGCATGGAAGGGTCCTTCTTTTTCATTTTATAGCACAGGATAAACCCGCTGTCCTTGTTCTCCATCATCAGGTCGATGATGGCCAGGTCGAAATTCTGCCTGCTGATCATTTCCTCGCCTGCCTTCTGTGTATCTGCAGTGAAGACCTCAAATCCAAGCCTTTTTACCTGCAGTTCCATCTGGGCCAGGTAATCAATGTCATCATCCACGATCAATACTGTCTTCTTACTTTCTTTCATGTTCTTATCTTCTTAATTCAGTCTTCTGTCAACTCATCTCGGGATTTTTATCGTGAATGTAGTCCCGGTCCCGCCTTTCCAGGGATCTGCATTGGAGGTCACCTGAACCTGGCCGCGGTGCATTTTCACGATGCCGTAAATCAGCGGCAATCCCAGCCCCGTTCCTTTTCCCACCTCTTTTGTGGTGAAAAACGGGGTAAATATTTTTTCCATGTTTTCTTCCGGGATGCCTATCCCGGTATCGCTTATCGCCATTTCCACCTCATGTTCAGAGCCGGTCAGGATAATCTTAAGTGTACCGCCCTTCGGCATGGCTTCCACGGCATTTTTCTCCAGGTTTGTAAGCACCTGCATCATCTGGTCCTTGTCGATCCTTGCAATGGGATCGTTCAGCTTGTTTTCGACCTTGATATCGATGTTTTCCGGCCGGATGACTGAATCGACGCTCCTCTTCACAAAATCCACCATATTGGTTTCGACGAGGAATACCTGGTTTTTACGTGCAAAATTCAGCAGTCCGCCAACGATCCCGCGGCAGCGTTCGGCCTGTTCCACGATAAGCTGGAGGTCCTTATAAACCGGGTTGTCGGGCGGGGTTTCATCTTTTAAAATATTGGTGTACATCGTAATGACACCCAACGGATTATTGAGTTCATGGGCGATTCCGGCCGAAAGCTGCCCCATGCTGGCAAGTTTTTCCGATTGCCGGAGTGCCTGTTGTGTAGAAGCAAGCTGCTCATTGGAAATATTGAGGTCTTTCAGCGAACTGTGCAGCTTTTCGATTGCATATGGCAGGCACATTTCGTTCTCCGCAAGGCCTTTTACAATGGCGATGGCATGGTCGACACAGGTGTCATACCCGCAGGCGCCACAGTTGAGCTGGTCTTTTTCGGAAACTTTCCCCATCTTGAACAGGACTTCCTCGACCTTTTCCTTTGGGGCCTGGAGCGGCGTTCGTTCCCGCTTGCTGAATTCCTGGGAGAAATCAATACCCGAAAATTCTTCCACATTCTTTTCCCATTTCTCTTCCTCAAGGTTCTTCAGCTTTTCACCGACATACTGGCTGATACGTGCCATCCCATCGAACTTCTTACAGCCATAAGTCATGCCGGGCCCCATGATACAGCCTTCGCAGCAGAGGAGCTCGAGGTGCTGGGTATGCATCAGGCCATTTTCAAATTCTTTTATCGCTTCGCGGAAATTAGATTTTCCGTCAGCAACCATAATAATTCCTTCAACCAGGTCGTCGTTTTTGTTCGAAGTCTGCAATAAGCCGCGGCTAACCGGGAAGATAGCCCCTTTGCCTGCTGCCGGCTCGTCGAAATCTGTAGCCTGGACCTGCCCGGGATTGACGTCAAATTCCTGGAAAAGCTTACGCAGTTCCCTGAAAGTGATGGCTTCATCGATCTCATCCGATTCTGCTTTCTTGGCAATACAAGGCCCGACAAAAACAATCAGCGGTTCTTCGCCATATTTTTTTCTTATCACCCGGCAAAGGGCAACCATAGGCGATGCGATTGGGGCAAGCGATGGCACCAGGTCAGGATGGTAATTTTCTATATAATTCACGATGGCGGGGCAGTCGGATGAGATGTAATGCTTTCCGCCGTTGCTTCCCAGCAACCTGTTATATTCTATTGCCACCATATCGGCGCCGAATGATACTTCCAGCACCTTATCAAATCCCAGTTTCCTGATCATTCCGACCAGCACCCTGTGATCATCGATCTCTTTGAATTCAGCGGGAAAACTCGGGGCGATGATGGCGTAAACCGGCCGCCCGCTTTTCAGCAAGATCTTAACCTGCTCCCTCGAGTCGATAAAAACTTTGGCATCCTGGCTGCAAACCCTCACACAATTCCCGCAGGCAATGCACCTTTCGGCTATCACTTCCGCCTGCCCGTTGAATATCCTGATTGCTTTCACCGGGCACTCCCTGACACAGGTGTAGCATACGCGGCATCTGTCTTTTACCGTGTAAACCAGTTTTGTGTATTTTTTGGAGTTTGCCATTAGGTAGTTATTAAGTAGTCATTAAGTAGTCATTAGGTTGTCATTAGGTTGTCTTCTGTTTTCTGACTTCTGACTTCTGTCTTCTTACAACAGCACTTCATCCCTTTCCCTGTACCTCGTATGCAGCAGCTCGTGGCTCTTGTGGCCAAGCGGCTCGCCGAGGAAATTCTTATAGATCTCTGCAATCTCCGGGTTGCGGTGCGATACCTTGATCGATTCTTTATCATCGATGTCGTAAAGGCTCTTCATCCTGGCACGAATGGCGTCCAGCCCTGCGCCGATGCGCTGCCCTCCGCCGGCGATACATCCGCCCGGACAGGCCATCACTTCAATGAAATGGAGGTCGTTCCTGCCTGCCCTGATCTCATCGAGCAATGCCTTTGCGTTAGCCATCCCGCTGACAACCGCAATCCCAAGTTCCAGCTCGCCGATCTGAACTTTGGTTTCTTTTCTTCCATTCAAACCTCGTATCTCGTTTACACGGAACTTGACCATCTCCTTGCCGGTTAGCTTGAAGTATGCAGTCCTGAGCGCGGCTTCCATTACCCCGCCGGATGCCCCGAAAAGCTTCCCTGCCGAACTGCGTGCCCCCATGGGGGAATCCGCACATTCCGGCTCGAGCTTGTCCATTTGAATGCCGTACATCCTGATCAGGTCGACCAGTTCACGGGTTGTAAGTACCGCATCCACGTCGGTGAGCCCTTTCCGGGTCATCGAGGTGCGCTGGGCCTCGAATTTCTTGGCTGTGCAGGGCATGATGGATACGGAATAAATGCTCTCTGGCTTAATGTTTTCCTGTTCGGCGAAGTAAGTTTTAATCACTGCACCCAGCATTTGCTGCGGTGACTTGCAGGTGGAAACATTGGGCAGGAATTCGGGGGCGAATTCTTCTGCGTATTTTACCCAGGCCGGGCAACAGCTGGTGAACATCGGCATGGGCTCTCCCTTTACGATCCTGTGTATCAGCTCGGCCGATTCTTCCATGATGGTGAGGTCGGCGGAGAATGTTGTGTCGAAAAGGAAATCGAAGCCGATCTTACGGAGGGCTGCATTCAGCAGTCCGTTAATATCTTCGCCCGGCTTCATTCTGAAAGCTTCCGCTATCGAAACCGAGATGGCAGGGGCATACTGTATCACCACTTTTTTATCAGGGTTGTTCAGCGCATCCAGCACTTCCCCGAAATGGCTCTTTTCGTGCAGGGCACCGGTGGGGCAGACCATGATGCACTGCCCGCAGTTGATGCAGCTGGAGGTATTCAGTCCGCCTTCGTATGCAGTCCCGATATGCGTTTTCGAGCCCCGGCCGATAAATTCGATGGCCGAAACGTCCATCACCTCTTCACAAACCCGAACACAGCGTCCGCAAAGGATGCATTTATCCGGATCGCGCACAATGCTGGCACTCGAACGGTCAATATTAAAATTATTCTTAACCCCTTTAATCCTTCTTTCTGTAACGTGCAGTTCCCTGGAAAGGCTCTGCAATTCGCAGTTTTCATTCCTCACGCAATACAGGCAGTCGTCAGGGTGGTTTGAAAGCAGCAGTTCCACGATCATTTTCCTGGATTCGACCACCCGCGTGGAATGGGTTAGGATTTTCATTTCAGGTGAAGCCGGGAAAGAACAGGACGGAACCAGGCGGCCGTTATTTTCCAGTTCCACCACACACATCCTGCATGATCCCGTCGGGAGCATGTCTTTGATATGGCAGAGTGTGGGGACTTGCATTCCATTCCGGGTCAGTACCTCGAGTATGGTTTCGCCCTGTGTTGCTTCCAGCTTTTTATTATTGACTTCTATTTGAAAATTCATGACAGGTAAATAATTAGGAAGATTATTTGACATAGATCGCATTGAAATTGCAGGCTTCTTCGCATGTTCCGCAACCGATGCATTTCTCGGCGACAATGAAATGAGGCGTTTTCTTTGCCCCTATAATGGCGCCTGTCGGGCATTTTTTCGAGCAGACCGTACAACCGGTGCATTTATCGACATCAATACAAAACACACGCAGGTCGGTGCAGGCACCGGCAGGACAGACCCTTTCGTAAATATGGGCCTCATACTCATCGCGGAACCAGCGGAGTGTGCTGAGGACCGGGTTTGGAGCCGATTGCCCGAGGCCGCATAGCGAAGTTTCCTTAATGATCTTTCCCAGCTTTTCGAGCTGCATCACACCTTTGAACCTATCCAGCGCATCGTGCCCTTCGCCGTTCTGCGGGCGACGGGTGATGCTCTCCAGGATCTCCAGCATCCTGCGTGTTCCTTCACGGCAGGGGATGCACTTACCACAGCTTTCACGCTGGATGAAATCCATGAAGAACTTGGCCACATCCACCATGCAGGTGTCTTCATCCATCACGACCAGTCCGCCTGAACCCATCATGGCGCCGACTTTCAGCAGCGACTCATAATCGATCTGGATATCCAGGTTTGCTTCGGTGATACATCCACCGGATGGCCCGCCGATCTGGACGGCTTTGAATTTTTTGTTGTTACGGATACCACCTCCGATTTTGAAGATGATATCACGGATCGTGGTTCCCATCGGGATTTCCACCAGCCCTGTCAGGTTAATTTTACCGGAAAGGGCGAATACCTTGGTCCCTTTACTGGTGGCCGTTCCGATGGAGCTGTACCATGACGCTCCTTTTTCAAAGATCGCGGGCACATTCGCAAAGGTTTCCACGTTATTGATTACCGTTGGCTTGCCGAACAATCCGCTGGTTGAAGGGAAAGGAGGCCGGGGGCGCGGCATTCCCCTCTTACCTTCAATGCTATGGATCAAGGCGGTTTCTTCTCCGCATACAAATGCACCGGCTCCCATTTTAACCATTAAATCAAAAGAGAAGTTCGTGCCAGCGATGTTGGAACCCAATAACCCTAAATCATAAGCTTGCGAAATTGCATTTTTAAGACGTTTTACCGCGAGCGGGTATTCTGCCCTGATATAAACGTATGCTTTGGAGGCACCGATAGCATAAGCAGCTATTGTCATGCCTTCAATTAACCGGTGCGGATCACCTTCGATGACCGCCCTGTCCATAAACGCTCCGGGATCTCCCTCATCGGCATTGCAGATCAGGTATTTCTGATCGGCCTGTTCCTGGTGAGCCAGGGACCATTTTTTGCCTGAAGGGAAACCACCGCCGCCGCGCCCCCTGAGCCCGCTTTCCTCTGCTATCCGGCATACTTCCGCGGATGTATTAGTTCGCAGAGTCTTAACGAGTGATTGATAACCGCCATGGGCGATATATTCTTCCATACTTGTCGGGTCGATGATACCGCAATTCTTCAGCACTACCCTGGTCTGGGGTGCAAAGAAAGGATGGTTGTCCATCATCGGGACACCATCCCACAGCTTGCCATCTCCCGAAGAGAACTGCCCAAGCGTTGGATGACCGGGCAATTCATTATAAAATATTTTATCCAGGATGCCATCAACCTTATCGGCAGTAACTTTTTCGAAGGATATCCTTCTTTTTCCCGGTAACTGGATATCAAGAATGGGCTCGGAGGAGCAGAGGCCGATACATCCGACTTCAATAATAGCAGCGTTCAGTCCGTTCCGCGTTAGATATTCCTGTGCAGTTTGCTTAGTTTTGCCAGCCCCTGCTCCGAGCCCACAGGTACCTGTTCCGATAAATATAACAGGTGCCTCAATAATTTCCCTCCGCAATACTTTCAACTGTTTTGCCCTTTCTACACTAAGCTTTGCGGAGGGCTCATCAACCAAAAAACCTAAACCTTGAGAATTTATATTTGATAATGTTTTCATAGATCCTGCCTTATGAATTTTCCTTATTCCGGTATTCATCGATTATACCCCGGAGTTCTTCTTTAGTCACTTTAGCATGGAATTCACCATTCACACAGATAACCGGCGCTAATCCGCAAGCCCCTATACAGGCTACCACTTCGAGGCTGAACAGTCCGTCGCGGGTGGTCTGTCCTGCTTTGATTTTCAGCATTTTCTCCATCTCCTGCAGTACGGTTGCGGACCCAAGCACATGACAGGCTGTTCCGCGGCAGACCTGGACATGGTATTTGCCCTGGGGCTCAAAGCGGAACTGGTTATAAAAGGTAGCTACACCATATATCTTGCTGGCCGGGATGTCCAGGGTCTTCCCCACTTCAACCACAGCCTGCCTGGAAAGAAAGCCTTCCTCTTCCTGGATCTTCTGAAGGATGGGGATCAGGCTTTCACGACCGCAACCGGCGTATTCTGGGAGTATATTGCTTAGAGCAGTGGTCATCTTCTTTTAGTTGTGATTCAACGACAAGATTCTTAACAGAGATTTGTTCGCTTACGCATGTTTTGCTGCGAGCAGGTTTTCGACTGCCGGGACAAGTTTCTTTGCATCAACCGGTTTCCTTAGGAATCCATCCACCGGGAGCCATATTGAAGGGCCTTTCACCGTCCTGTAGTCAACACCGGCTTTTCCCGTGATCACGTCTCTCACGAGAAGCACATCAAGTTCGCGGTAGTTTGGATCCTGGCGGAATTCACGGGCCATTTCCTGTACAGACGACTTGGTGGTGGTCAGCACATCGATGGAAGTCATCATAAGGACCGGCATGTGGGCAAATTCAGGATTTTCACTGAATTCCTTGGCCAGTTCAAAACCTTCATACTGGGTGGTCATCATAACATCAAGGATCGCCAGGTCGGGTTTTTCCTTGTAAGCCATTTTGAATCCTTCGATCTTATCGGAGGCCGAAATAACTGTGTACCCTTCTTTATTTAAGATGGCTTTAACAACGGTGATGATGTCGATGTCGTCGTCAACGATGAGGATCTTTTTCGTTTCCATGGTAATGTTTTTTAAGGTGTTCATTTTGTTTGAATTTCTTGAAACAAAATTACGGCGGCTATATAAGGTGAGTTAGGTGGCTAAGTCCTGATTTTAATTGATCTTAAAGTGCGGAAAAGGCGTAGGGCATAGAGCGTAGAGCAGCAAGTGCTTACGGGAGAAAAGCGCAAAAAAACCAGTAAAAAAGTACTGGTTATATTAGGTAAAATTAAGGAGAATGTGTTTTAATAAGTTGAAATACAGATATCAACAAAAATTCTATTATTCTGATATTTCGTATGAAATTGATGATAAAATTTATCCTATTCTATTGTGAATAAATTAACAAAAGAAAAGTTGTTACTGCGTTAATCTGTCAAATTAACCACATAGGCACATAGGGCACATAGAAAACACATAGAATTAAATATTTGTCCTGATTTTTAGGGGAAAAACCTATGTGCCTCTTATGTGCTCTATGTGCCTATGTGGTGAAAAAATGTAATCCGGTTGCACTAAAGATTAGAAAATTAATGAATTTCAACCAGTTTATTCCGGATGGCGTAAGAAAGCAGACCAACCGAGCTCTTGCAGTTAGTCTTGGCTAAAAGATTGGATTTGTGCCCGACAACGGTCCTTTCGCTGATGAAAAGCCGGTCGGCGATCTCTTTATTGTTTAACCCGTCGCAGATAAGCTGAAGGATCTCTTTCTCGCGCCGGGTAAGCTGGATATCCTCCTCGTCCTGCCTGTTATCACTCACTACCTTGCGTGTGAAAAAATCCCACAATTCCGGGGAATAGTAATTTTTCCCCGACTGGATAGCCTGCAAGGCCTGGTCAAGGACTTCCTTGGTGATGTTTTTCAGCAAAAAGCCTTTCGCCCCGGCATCGAGCATGCTCTGGACATATTCTTCATCGTCGAACATCGTGAGGGCAACCACCTTCAGATCGGGATATTCATCCATGGCCAGTCTTGTGGCTTCAATCCCGTTCATCCGCGGCATCTGGATATCAATAAGCACAATATCAGGCTCGCATTGAGAAAGCATATCCAGGAATTCTTTACCGTCTGCCGCTTCGCCAATAACTTTTGCGTATTTCAGGCGGTTGATCACCATTTTCAGCCCATTCCTGAAAAACTCATGATCATCAACAATGAATATTCTAAGCTTTTCCTCCATGAATTGCAAATATAGCAAAGATTCACGCTTCATGCATAATCAGCCCATCATGCCCGAGATTGATTTCAGCCACGGCAAGGAAGCCGGCGCCCGGACGGCTGTGGATCCTGTAATTGCCATTGATAGAACGCAGCCGGCTCACCATGTTTTTCAATCCCATTCCGCTTGTATCTGAAGCAAGGGCTTTCTCCGTGTCAAACCCGATTCCGTCGTCAAGGTAAGTTAATTGTAAAGTACTGTCTATAATTTCAAGGTAAATCTCAATTTTAGCGGCGTTTGCATGCTTCAGCGTATTATTGATCAGCTCGGTGATCACACGGTAAAGCACGATTTCGATGGTTTGGTCAAATCGCTTTTCGCCGAGGCTGCTTTCGAAATTGATTTTCGTTTTCTGTGCCAGGTTCACTTTTTTACAGAACGATTCGACGGCTTTTACCAGGCCAAAATCAAGGATCAGGTGAGGGGAAAGGTTGTTTGAAATAGCCCTTGTCCCTGAAATAGCTTCATTGATGAGCTCATTGGTCTGCTTGAGCATTTCTGATTTTTCCTCCCGCTCAGTGTCTCCCGACTCTAGTTCATTGACATATAATTTGATGGTGGACAGCAGGGGCCCCAGGCCGTCATGGATATCCCTCGAAATCCTTTCCCTTTCGCGCTCTTCAGCCTTGATCACTGCACTGAGGATGTTCCTTTCCATCTCCTTTCGCTCGGTTGTCTCCCTTGCTATGGAAATGATCGCTTCCTGCCCCATGTAATTGATCACCCTGCTTTTTACTTCCAGTGAGATCACTTTCCCATCTTTCGAAACATGCTCGGTCTCATAAACATGCCGTCCGTTTTCGAGGATCTTTTTCAGGTTCGGTTCCACAGTGTCGTAGTATTTTGGGGTCTTCAGGTCTTTGAAATTCTTCTTGAGGAACTCCTCGCGCCTGAAACCCAGCGTGTCGCAGGCCACCTGGTTCACCTCTATCAGGTTCCCCTTTGGATCGGCAAGATAAATTTCATCGCTGCTGTTATGAAAAAGCGTGGTAAAACGGGCTTCCAGCTCATGGCGTTCAGCTTCGGTATGCCTTAGCGTATGCAGGATCCGGCCTATCATGATCACGGCAACAGCAATGATGGCCGAAACGATGATCCCAAGCCAGAGAGAAAAGAATTTTAGTTCCGATGAGATTTCCCCCCGGGTGATCGCAAGGATCTCAACAATCGTGCGGAATGACATGAACAGGAAAGCGACAAAAATCATGATCCACGCAAACTTTACCCTGGATGCCCTGAGCAGCCATAGGGCACTGACCGCAGCAACCAGCTCAAGTAATGCGGAGGAAATAAGGCCGATGAGAGTTAACATGAGGAGTGTTAAGTTTTAAGGGTTGAGTGCTAAGTTCGGGAATTATCAAAAAAAAACGCAAAGAACGGGATCTGTAATCCATTCTTTGCGCTGAATATCATTTTATAAAAGGATAATCTATTCTTTCTTTGCTTCTTCCTTTTTCTTTTCCTCTTCAACATCTCCGCTCAGCCCTTTCTTAAATTCCCTTGCTCCCTGACCTATGCCTTTCATCAGTTCCGGGATTTTCTTACCGCCAAAAAGCAAGAGTACGACTACGACGATGAGTATGATCTGCCAGGGACCGACTACTCCAAGTATCATAAATGCGTTCATAAAAGTGAAATTTCAGATTGAGAAACAAAGATACAATTTATTGACTGTATTAATCCTATACAAGGCGCTTATTTATTTTCTAATTTTGTTGAAATGAACTGTTAACGACTATGAAAAAACTATTTACACTTTCCGGACTGATCTTCCTTTTTTCACTTTCCACGATGTATGCCCAGGAGCTTACCCCGGAGCTAACCCATGAAATGACGCCTGAAGAACAACTCAGGAGGCACGAAATCGGAAGGGATTTTACTCCTACGGAACCTCCTTTAGCCCCGGTGAGAAGTGTCGGGGAATTTGAAGAGATGCAGAGTGTCCTGATCCGGTATCCTTTCGGCATCCCGATGTCGCTGATCGTGGAGATGTCGGAAGATTGCAAGGTTAAGACCATCGTCGCCAATGCTTCTGAGCAGCAGACAGTGCTGAACCAGTACATCTCCGCAGGGGTCAATACGGATAACTGTGAATGGCTGATCGCACCTTCCAACTCATACTGGACAAGGGATTACGGCCCATGGTTCGTTGTTGATGGGAATAATGATGTGGGGATTTGCGATTTCCCCTATAACCGCCCGCGTCCTTATGACGATAATATTCCTGTTGTCCTTGCACAGCAAATGGGCATACCGCTCTGGGGCATGAACCTGATCCACACCGGTGGCAACTGGATGGACGACGGCCTTGGGATCGGCGCATCAACCACACTTGTTTCAACTGAAAACCCTGAGCTGACCGAGGAAGAAATTGATACCCTGGTCTGGGATTACATGGGGATCAGGAAGTATCATTTAATCGATGACCCGCTGGATGATTACATTGAGCATATCGATTGCTGGGGAAAATTCCTCGATGTCGATAAAGTGCTGATCGGTGAGGTTCCCCAATCCGATTACCGTTATGCCGACTACGAGTACGTAGCAAACTATTTCTCCTTTCAGACTACTTCCTGGGGCAATAAGTACCAGGTTTACAGGGTTTACACCCCCGGGACCTACCCATATACACCTTATACTAACTCCCTGATCCTGAATAAAAAAGTATTTGTCCCTATCACGGGAAGCCAATGGGACGATGAAGCCATTGCTGCGTACCAGGAGGCAATGCCGGGCTATGAGATCGTAGGGGTTATGCACACCACCTGGGAGAACACTGATGCCCTTCACTGCCGGGCCAAAGGGATTGCTGATGTTGGTAATCTTTTCATTTCCCATATGCCCCTGCTGGGTGACAAGGATTTCCGTATGCAGTGGGACCTCTCCGCTGAAATTGTGCCGTATTCCGGTATGGGCGTCATTTCCGATTCACTCCGGTGTTTTTATAAAATTAACGATGGGGATTACCAGTCAATTCAGCTCCAGAATGTCGCCGGGTATGAATATGAGGCAAGCATTCCTTTTGTTGAACCGGGCAGTGAGGTTTCCTATTACCTGCATGCTGTTGATCTTACAGGAAGAAGAAAAAATCATCCTTACATCGGTTCACCGGATCCACATGTCTTCACTGTTGATTATGCCGAAGATGCTATTGTAACACCGGATTCGCTGATATTCCTGACAGCGGATGATATACTTAACGGAAAAGAATTCCAGGTCTATAATTTTACTGAAGGTGATCTTACTATTACTGAAATGGAGAATGAAGGAACCGGTTGGTTCCATTGGTATATCGATCCCTGGAACCTGGAAGTCCCGTTTGATATGGCTTTTAGCGATACCCTAACGCTTAATGTAAAGATCGATATCCCGGTGGATAAGTATCTTGGATATATGGTTACCGATACACTGGATATCCAGACTGAATATGGCCATCATCAGGTGATCCTGAAAGTCGACAGCGACCTGCTCAGCGGGATTTATAACCCGGAATTTTCCTCTGCTAAGATCGGATCTGTTTCGCCCAACCCGTTCAGCAATGAAACAAGGATATCGTTCAGCCTTGATAATGCTTCGAATATCAGCATGGTTGTTTACAATATGGAGGGCCAGGTCATCAGGACACTTGCTTCTCAGAATTTCAACTCCGGGAGCCATGAAATTATCTGGGACGGCAGGAATGATGCGGGTAACGAAGTCTCTTCAGGGATTTATTTATTGAAACTTGAAACGGACAGGGGAGTTGATTTTAAAAAGCTGATTATTTCCAATTAGCTGATATTCAATTAACCACTAAGGCACTAAGGACACTTAGAGACACCAAGGAAATTTTGATACCCGCTGCATCCCTTAGTGTTTCTTAGTGCCCTTAGTGCCTTAGTGGTTATTGTTTATTAGCAGAATTAGTTTTCCGGTGGATATTTGGTTGTTGACCTGGAACCGGTAGAAATAAATACCAGGCAGGAGGTCATCCGGATACCAGTTAAAGCTGTGTTTCCCCTGATCCCGCCATTCATTCAGGATAAGTTGCTTTCGACCCAGGTTATCGAATATTTCCAGAGAAACATTACAACCTTTATCGACCTCATATTCAAAGGTAGTGAAGGCTGAAAACGGGTTGGGATAGACCTGTAGTTCCGCCCTGGATTTTTCCTGCTGATATTCAGGAGTCAGGACCGGATCCCATTCATGTGTATGAAGGATCGTTCCGTCCATACCGGTGATCCAGCCATTATCAGGGTCTGTGAACCATACAGAGTTTAAATCCTGCCCCGTGCCACTGTTTTTCGCCTGCCAGTATGAACCGCCGTTTGCCGTATAAATAAGTTGACCGGAATTACCGACGGCCCATCCGTGAGTTTGGTCAGTAAAGAAGATAGAAAATATTGATGGATAGATGTCTTCTGCC
>CAYJNJ010000008.1:33664-66121 GCA_964371595.1 uncultured Bacteroidales bacterium
GTGTACAGGATTTCGTGAAAACCGCTGATCCAGCCGACCATGCCGGATATGAAAAAAACGCTGGTAAGGTGGCTCCAGTGAGGAATTGCCTGGGGCTCCCAGTATACTCCTCCGCTGCTGGTATGGAGAACAGTTCCATAGTCACCTACAACCCATCCGTCGGAGGAGTTGGTAAAATGGATGGACCTAAGATCCCGCATGGTGTAGCCGTTCTGCTTTTCCCAGTTCAATCCCCCATCCTGGGTGGCTAGTATTGTTCCATTTCTGCCAGATGCCCATCCATGCTGGCTATCGCTGAAATACACACAAATCAGGTATTCGGTTACACCTGAATTCTGTATATTCCAGGCAAGGCCCCCATTGGTGGTATTTACGATTTTTCCCAGTGGCCCTACGGCCCATCCCATGCTGGCTGAAGTGAAAAAAATATCATTAAACCAGCCCTGGTATTGCAATTCCCACTCGTCCCCGCCATCATCAGTCGCATGGATACCAGTCATGCCGGCCACCCAGCCGTTTAAATCATCAACAAAGCAAATCCCGTATACGTCTTCTTTTATACCCGAAGTCTGGTCAGTCCAGGTTATTCCTCCATCAGAAGTATGCATAATCGCACCATCCTCACCTGAAACCCAGCCCAGGTTCCCGCTTACACGACAGCTTGAATAAATGTTCCTGAACACAGGCAAATTCTGTTCGATCCAATCTAATCCCCCGTTAGTAGTTCGGAACAACTTGCCGTCTTCACCGGTGATGAAGCCATTCGAGGGATCAAAGAAACATGGTGAATACAGGGTGTTCAATGTGGTATCCTGTACTTGCCAGGTATTTCCCCCATCCGCAGAATGCAAAATCAGGCCGCCACGATCACCCCACCTGTTGCCAACGATCCACCCGTTCAAATTGTCTGTAAAGTACATTGAAGAAAGAGAGCATTGAGCAAATCCGGGAGATTGCTGAAACCAGGTTTCCCCCCCATCAGTAGTTGCCAGGAGCAGGGGATCGTAGGTTATAGCCCATCCATGATTTTGATCGGTGAAGAAAACCTGGCGGATATTGTCTGTAGTCCCGCTGGCCTGGCGCTGCCAGTTCTCCCCTCCATCAGTAGTATGCAGCATGATACCGCTTTCACCGGCAGCCCAGCCATAATTTGCATTGATAAAAATGATCGAAGACAATACAGTATCATGCAAGGCGTACTGCACAATCCAGCTTTGGCCCCCATCCCAGGTTTTCCGGATCTTGTACCCTGCAATCCACCCGATATTCGTATTAATAAAATCGAGATCCCCCATCGGCCTGTAAATGGAGTCATTCGTCACCTGCCAGCTATTACCCCCATCTTCCGTAGTTATCAGATAACCATAGCTGTCGAAAGCCCATCCGTGATAGGCATCTGCGAAGTCAATACCAAAAATAATGTTCCCGGTTGGTAATGGGCTTTGCCATTCCCATTGTGCTTGCAAAGAAAAGATGAAAAACAAGGTACTAATCCCGATAAAGACCTTTTTCACAGGAACAGAGGTTGGTTAACAGAGGTGCAATATAATAAAAAATCCGGCCATATCGACCGGATTTAAATAAGTTATCCGAAATTATTCTGTCAACGAATACCCGAATTCAACATTCAACATTCAACATTATCTTTTCCCTATTGGCATTTCAGCACAGTCTCCATCTGGTACTTAGCAGCGGCAACATTATTCCCGGCAGTGACTTTCTTATAATTCTGGCATGAAGTGGCATTGTCGCCTTTCTTTTCGTAGGATTTTCCCAGTTCGAAGTAAATATCGGATTTGTCTTCGGTCTGAAGTTCGAGGGCCCTGTTAGCGGCGGCAATAGCATCATCCCATTTGGAGAGGCCGTTATAGGAGAGGGCCAGGTAATAATAGGCGCTGGCCTTGGTCGTATCATATTCCTGTGAAGCCACGAGGTTCTCGACAGCGACGCTATACTTGCCTGACTGCAGGGCAACGGCACCGGCTTTCTGGTAAGCAGAAGCGGCCGCATCTTTTGCACTGTTAATGGATTTGGTATCATCACCGGCCATGGCGATTACTTTATCCAGCGCTTCTTTCATTAGTGGAAGATTTTCCTGTTTTTTATAAACCAGTCCTAAACCATAATAGGATTTATAATAGGTTTCTTTATAGGAGAGGGATTTATTATATTTTTCGATAGCAGCGTCATAGGCATCGTTTTTCAGGTCGGTATTACCCAGCGAATAATAAATACCGGAAAGATAAGCACGGGCTGCATCGGCAGTTTTTGTTTCGCCCATCTGTTCGGCGTACTGGGCCGATTTCTCGAAATTCGGAATGGCGTCGTTATAATTCTTCGCATCAAAAAGGCCTTTTGCCAGGTTGAAATAGGTTCCGGGCAGTTGCTGTTCCGCTTTAATTTGAAGCTCCATTCCGTCATCACCTACCTGTTTGCAGATTGTGATGGTTTGTTCATAGGAAGCTGCAGCCTCTGCGTATTTAGCCTCTTTCGTGAACTGGATACCCGCATTGAATGCCGCGCCGGCATCGTCCAGCGTCTGGGCGGAAAGGTTAAATGCAATGCTTGTCAGCATAACAAAACCCATGATGATTTTACTCTTCATATTCATATAGATTTAGTGTAATGTGTAATTGCGTTTCAGGGCGGCAAAGATACACTTTTTTTTAACGGGAAATGCTAGAAAATATTGCTGATACCGATGTATAATCCGCTGGTACCGTCCCTTTTATCCAATGCAAAGCCATAATCCACCGCGATGATAAAATTCTCATTAAGTGCCGCCCTTAACCCAAGGCCGGTGCCGAAATGAGGCCGGTCTTGCTGGCTGTCGAAGAAGAAAGAAGGATTTTCAGTCACAAGATCCTGGTTAATCGGACGGTCCTGGACCACCATCCCGGCATCAAAAAAACCAAGCAGGCCCAGATAGAAATTCTGCCTGAAAAGGTAAGTCTTCCAGAATTTATATCGTAATTCAAGATTGGCATTCACGGCGCCATCCCCAACAACCCGGTTACGCATTACGCCCCGGATAGTCCTTGACCCTCCCAGACCATCGGGCTTGGTTGTGAGGGCATAGGAAGTGAAGAGGTATGGCTGGATATAGAAAGGCGCGGTCCCGGCAATCGTTCCCTGGTAAGCGAGGCGGTAAGCAAGTACAAATTTGGGGAACAAGGTGAAAAATTGCCTGTGGGCGACAGCGAGCTGCGTGAAGCCTTTCGGGGAACTGCTTATGAAGGCCGGACAGGCCATCACAAGGACTTCCGACCAGATCCCTTTGTTCGGTGCAGCTTCATTGTCCCTGGTATCATAAATCAGGCCCAGCTTAAGAATTGCATGGCTCCCTCCGTTTTTCTCATCCTGGCTGATCAGCCCATATTTGACATATTCATCATAAAGCAAGGTAGTATCAGGCAGTTGCTTATCCTCTTTCTTTCCTTTGTTCATCCGTTCAATATCAACAGTAGCTGTTTTAATATTGAAATAATTTATCCCGGCCAGCCAGCGTAACTTTTCGCCGATGATCCTTCCCTGGAAATCTGCCATGGCACGCAGCATGAATCGTTCATGCTTGTAATAGACCCGTGAGATATATTCATCCGATTCCTGGTCGGTTACACCAGGCTCATAATTGGCTTCGTAGCCGTTAAAGCCGTAAAAATCGAGGGCGCGTTCCGTAAGGTAATCAAGGTCGGCAGTAATGCGGATATTTCCGGGGATAAGGTATTTCGAATC
This sequence comes from uncultured Bacteroidales bacterium, assembly GCA_964371595.1. GTDB lineage: Bacteria > Bacteroidota > Bacteroidia > Bacteroidales > JAGOPY01 > JAGOPY01. The sequence continues at coordinate 37,400 of CAYJNJ010000008.1, forward strand.
GTAAAAAAGCTGGTTTACCCCCGATCCTTTGGTGAAGCGGCTCACCTCGACATAGAAGGTCTGCTTGTATTCAGGGTAAATAGTCCCGTCGCCATAATCGAAGAATTGAGCCAGGGCGCCGTACTGGAACCCCATATCGGCGTCATAAGCCACAACCGGCAATGCGCCGAAAGTCCAGCCTTTCTTGATCTTGTCTTTTTTTTCGGTTTTGCTGATCGTGTCGGATTGTGCGGCGGCGAAGGAGGAAAGCAGAACTAACAGAACTAAAGGAATGAATCTAAGTTGCGTCATCATTTTATTTCTTTTTTCGTTCCATTTTTAAACCTCTTTCCATTAAAAATTCATCAATATCAATACACCTGACCCCATTTTTCTTGGCAACAGCTGGGATTTTATTTATCTTATTTTTTCCTTCATTTGTTATCAAGACACATTGATGAACCATGCAGTAACCAATCAAATAGGGATCGGCCTCTTCTTTGCCTTCAGCAAGTTTTTTAGGATTAAAGAATCCGGTATTGAATTCCTGGTTGATAATAGGAATGGACGCGTTAAATGATTCGATATCAGTTTCTGAAACAAAGATTTTCTTCCATTTTTTAACCCACCTTTTGAGAAATTCTTCTTTTCCTTGATAATCATTAATTTCCTCTTCCACGAAATCAATTGTTTTAAAACAACCTGACTTGATCAAGTCTTCGACTTCTTCCCAAACAGCAGTATAAACAGGGTTATCAGGTTTAAATGTAGATTCTAACTTTATTAAACCACTGGTATCAATAATGTAAACAGTATGTCCCTGGCTGAAATCAATTTCCATTGTCAAACATTCAACAATAAACGAGTTTTAGGAATATTCGACATTTTAACACCCAAAAAATCGGATAAATCCTTCAGATCAATCCTGTTGTTATCAAATGCCTGGAATGCGAGGGAAATATAAGTCCTTCCTTTTTCTTTGATTGTTTCTTTAGCAGGATTTCTTCCTTCCTGGGCTTTGGATCTTCCAAATTGTGGTTTATTCCAGGCTTGATGTTTTTCTTTATAAAAAGATGGAGTTGTACGATTGTTCTCCAAGAGACTTCGCAATATTGCCAAGGGCCCAACGTGGAAATGATTTCCTAATTCAATTAATGTGTTCTTCATCCACAAAGTATCATTTTGCTGCTGGTGTTCCATAACGATCTTCATATTCAGCAAATCAGCCGTGGGGATTAGAATTTCTGCAGCAAAGGCGTTGCACCATTTTTCAATCTGAATATTCGTTTTCTCGGATAAATCACAAAAGCCCCCCTCGTTTAATAACAAGTGTCCAACTTCATGGAATAATGTAAAGATTTTAGCAGTAGTTGGTTCGCCACCTCCTTTAATTCCAATGATTGGAATGATATCATCGGTAATGGAAAAGCCCCGTAAATTGTCCTGTGTCAGGCTAAGTTGAAATACAGCTATGCCCAGTGATTCAATCTTTTCAATGTAACCTGTTAATACAAATTCGATATTTTCAATTTCCCTAATCCCATTTAAATTCCATTGTAAACGTAAATGCGAAGCAATTTCCTTAGGATCATTATTTAAGGAATAAGAAAATTCAAATTTGGGAACATTTATATTTAATTCCTGTCGTAATTCCATGAATGATTGTGCCAGAGCCCTTGCTTTCCGGACAGCCATAATAGTTTTTTCATGAAAATTGCCCAACACTTCCGAGTCTACAGTTCTTCGGTCTTTTGGTACAGGTTTTTCTTCCGGTGGTATAGTTAACAGAAGTGTCGCTATGGTTCTTTTATAAATTTTCGAAAGTTCTTTTAACTCGTCGATTGATGGAGGTTTTCCCGTTTCCTCAATTTGTGTTAATCTTTTATAAGATATACCTGATTTTCCAGATACCTGGTTTCTGGTCAGGGCAAGCGATTCCCTTGCCCAAATGAGCACATTCGGATTGACTTTTATGTATTGGTTATCATGCATAAGTTATAATCAAAATTAACCAAATTTTTCAAAATTACTTTGACAATTTGATACCCCATTCCGGTCTCAGGAAGGGTAAGCAATATTTGGGTTAATTTATAGGATAATTTTATGGTTTTTGATTTACTCATCTCCCCTCCAAACTCTTTATCTCTTCCTCCGTCAAGCCGTAAAGCTGGTAATCAATTTCATATTGTTCTTTGAACCTGTTAACAAGGTCGGAAATCATTATAAATGCTGATTCTTTGGAGGTCATCTTTAAATTTTCATTTAAAGAATGCTAATTTACGAAATAAACTGCTACCTCTCCGGCCTCATCTGCGGGAAGAAGATCACATCCTGGATCGAAGGGGAGTTGGTCATGATCATGGTTAGCCGGTCGATGCCGATGCCCAGGCCTGCTGTTGGGGGCATACCGAATTCGATAGCGCGGAGGAAATCTTCATCCAGCACCATTGATTCCTGGTCGCCGCGCTTGCCCAACTCGAGCTGGTATTCGAAGCGTGCCCGCTGGTCGATGGGATCGTTCAGCTCGGAGAATGCGTTACAGATCTCTTTGCTGTTGCAGATGGCTTCAAAGCGCTCTACCAGCCCCGGCTTGCTGCGGTGCTTCTTGGCCAGCGGCGACATCTCCACCGGGTAATCGGTGATAAACGTCGGCTGGATCAGTTTCGGCTCGCATAACTGCCCGAAGATCTCATCGATGATCTTGCCTTTTCCCATGGTCGGGTCAAGATCGACATGGAGCTTTGCAGCCGTCTTCCTGAGTTCCTCTTCTTCCATTACACTGATATCGGTACCGGTATAATGATGAATGGCTTCGAACATCGTGAACCTCTTCCACGGGCGCTTAAAGTCGATGAGGTTTTCACCTACCTGCACCTGCGAGGTTCCGTGAAGGTCGAGGGCGATCTTTTCCACCATTTCCTCCACCGTATTCATCATCCATTCATAATCTTTATAAGCCACGTAAAGCTCCATCTGGGTAAACTCCGGGTTATGGAACCGGTCCATGCCTTCGTTGCGGAAATCCTTCGAGAACTCGTAAACCCCGTCATATCCGCCGACGATGAGCCTTTTCAGGTAAAGCTCATTGGCAATGCGGAGGTAAAGGGGCATATCGAGGGTGTTGTGATGGGTCTTGAACGGCCGCGCCGCAGCTCCCCCGTAAAGTGGCTGTAAAACCGGCGTTTCAACCTCCAGGTAACCCTTAACATCCAGGAAGGAACGCATCGAGTTGATCAGCTTATTTCTTTTGATGAAAGTTTCCCTGACACCGGTATTGACGATCAGATCGACATAACGCTGGCGGTACCGCTGTTCGGGATCGGTGAAAGCGTCGTACAGCTCGCCTTCTTTTTCCTTCACAATCGGCAAAGGCCGCAATGATTTGGTGAGGAGGCGGTATTCCTTGACATGTATGGTGATCTCACCCATGTGGGTAATGAACACAAATCCTTTCACACCGATGATATCGCCGATATCGAGCAGCTTCTTAAAAACGGTGTTGTACATGGTTTTATCCTCGTCCGGGCAAACTTCATCGCGCTTAATATAGATCTGCATCCGCCCCGTTGAATCCTGTATCTCGGCAAAGGAGGCAGCACCCATGATCCGGCGGTTCATGATCCTGCCGGCAAGGCTTACCTCCTGGAATAATGTGTTGTCGTTGGGATATTGCTGCTTTATCTCTTCAATGGTTGCATTGACATCAAAACCTTCAGCAGGGTAAGGGTCAATGCCCAGTTTCAGCAGTTCCTGCAGCGAATTTCTGCGTATGAGTTCTTGTTCGGATAGTTCCATTGTTCGATTGTTCGATTGTTCGATTGTTCGATTGTCAAGCCCCTACCCCTTAATCCCCTCCCCCAATTGGGGGAGGGGACAGAGGGGAGGGGGCTGTTCAGGTTGCAAAGATATAAACAATCTGAAAATCGATCTAATTGCCTTTAACCTCTGAAAATCATAATCTTATGTGAATCGGGCAACTGGTTTTCCCTTACCAGCTTCAGGAAATAGGTTCCTGACGGCAGAAAATCAACTGGGATTAAGAAAGATTGATTGCCCGGCGTGGTTTCTATCAAATAAGATGAAACCTTCACCCCCAGAAGATTATATAGCTCAACCGTAACCGGATTTGCGGTATTTGAACTCAATTCTATATTCAGCCTGTCTGTTGCGGGATTTGGGTAGATGGAACCAATGCCTGGAACCGGTGTTCCGGGCATATCTTCCTCAACACTGACGAATGCCCCGCATTGCCCGAAGTAAGGATCAAAGCCGGTAACAGTGGGCGGGTAGCAGGGATCGAAATACATTGTACGGTCGGGGCAGATGACGCAATAGGTGGGGAACCCCAGGAAATTCTGGCCGTTCACAATGATCGAAAATGCGGTAGTGCCGCCACCGTCGGGACCGGCACAGGGATTTGTGACGTTGTAATTCTGCCGGTACAAATCAATGATCGAATCCGGGTCGAAAAGATTGTTGGAGACCCCCCAGAATTCGATATCAGTCTGTCCCGCATCGCTGTTTTGATAAATTTCTTCTACGATGGGGGAATAAAGCTGGCAATAATAGCAGGTGGTATAGAAAAGGTCGATAAATACAGTCTTTCCCGAATCGAGGGTATTATATAGATTCCGTGTGATGCCGTCGGTAGTTGTGATGGTGAAATCATTTGCAACAGTGTTGTCCCTGCTTCCCGGAACAGCTGTGATTGCAGAAGGGCAGCGGTTTTCGAGTGAGGACTGGGCGAAGGCGCCGGATATAAAGAAAAAGGGAATAAGTGTAGCTAATTTCCAATTCATTTCAACAGAAGTATTTCTCCAAAATTAATCTAAAAAAATCTAACCCACTTACCTTTTAATTTATTAGGTTTGTAAGCATAACCAACCATTGCTATACGTTTCGCAATATTTCGAAACTTTTAACCAGATTCCAAATGAATACCTTAAACAGAAATTCTTTTGGTGCAAGGATCCGGGTTAGCTCACTCCGGAATATCATCCTGCCAGTCATTCCGATCCTTTTAACCCTGCAGCTCCTGGCGCAGGACACGATTAATCCATTCGGGATAAGGACTCCGTTTGAGATCACAGAACCTGAGCCTGCCAATTTTCCGTTTCAGTATCCCGAATTTATTGGTGATATAAATGGTGACGGATACGGGGATTTTGCTGTGAACAGGTGGGCTGCAGATGAACGAACGGATGATCCAACGGATGCATTGTACAAATCGGCTGTCATCACCAATATCCATCAGCCTGATTCAAGCCAGGTCTTTTATGGAACGATATTTAAAGGAATAAAAGACTATAATGGCGATGGGTATGATGATGTACTGGATATATGGAATATGGTAGTTTATTTTGGTTCAGAGGGAGGATTAACCTATGATACCCTGCGGCTGGATTATCCGTTTTCTCATTCCGATAGAACGATGATTTATTATACCGGTGATATTAGTGATGATGGAAAATCCGAACTTTTAATCAGCCAGAATTATTTATTTGATACAGTTTTTATTTACTCAGTTACAGCACAGTATCAAATCCTGGAGGTTAATCCTGAATTGTTATTTTTTAATGAGATTACTATCAGCCATTATTATGATTATGATAGTGACGGGGTAAAAGAATTAGCAATTTGCGGCATGAACACCTATTATTTTGAAGAGAAATACAGGGTCAACTGGTACACTTTTGATACAGTCCAGCATAACCTTATCCTGGAACATGGAGTTAATATTAATATGATTCAGGAGCCGACTGTCCATTTTACACAATCTTTTTCCGATGTGAACGGAGACGGCAGGCCTGATATCACTCATACTTACTATACAAGCACAGATAAGTACAGCATCGAGGTGAATTTCGGCCAGGATAATTCGCCTTATTTTTCTGAACCGGTTGATATTCCTGCCGGCAATCTGCACCGGCTTTTTTACGTAGCTGGCGATGTAAATAATGATGGGGCAGATGATTGGTACTCCCTGACAGATCCGGATTCTGTTACTATCTATTTTGGAAATCAGGATATTGCTAACCAGGGATTTATCAAAGAAAAATACTACACCGGGGCAAATCAACTGCTCTATCCGCTGGGGAAATATTTCAATTTCACCTCGGCCATGAATATCCCGGTTTTTTACTTTGATCCCGACAGCATCCCTGATATCCTGATGAACTTCTGGAATATTGATGAAAACCTCAGGTTCGATACCATAGGATGCGCTATTATATGCGGCGGTGACAGTCTTGCTTTTGATAATCCGCTTGTTTTTGGCAGGAAAGCTGATAAATCATATCCCGAATTACAATATGGTTACCGTACCACTACTCTAGGGGATATAAACAATGATGGAATAGAAGATTGGGGGACACTGGCATTGATGGATTGTTATGCTGAAGTGTTTTTTGGCAGTACGGAGTTTAATATCACTCCTGACATTCGGATTTTATTGCCACAGGTTGAACGAACCGCATGCTATGACTGGTCTTCCGGCGACCTGAATGATGATGGATTAATTGACCTGGCCATTTCAAACAGTTCTGAAATGGACGTCATGATGGTGCCAGGAGTATTCAATGAATTAAACAGGGTTTTTGTATTTTATGGCCGTGAAAACTGGCCTTCGGTTCTGTCGTACAAAGACGCAGATGAGATAGTGGAAGACACAACATATTTTCATGAATTCGGAAGCAACATTGGCATCATTGGAGATTATAACGGGGATGGGTACGATGATATGGTGATTGGCGGAGTTAGGTATACAACAACTAACCGGAAGGCCTACCTTTATCTCGGTGGCCATTTCATCCCCGAACAGCCAGATATGGTTTTGAGTATGCCGGGAAGTGGGAGTTCTTTCACTTTTGGTGACCCGATCACTGCTTGTGGCGATATCAATGATGACGGATTTGATGATTTTACCCTGGGGGATTCTCACTTTAGCCAATCTCTTATTTATTTTGGAGGATATGATGCAGATGATCAGTATGATGCAGCGATTAAAGACCCATCAGGAGGGGGAGGCACTAATTTTGGCGGATTTACCGTCAGAAATAAGGGAGATTACGATGGAGACGGATACCCGGATCTGGTTCAGACCTCTTATTTTCCAATAGACGGTGCATTTATCTTTAAAGGAGGTCCTGAATTTGACACAATTTTTGATTATCAAATTGGAGATACTTCAATTTATTATATGGGTCCGGAAATGGTATTTATTGAAAGCTTTACGGATAAAGGGAAATCTGACCTTATCATCGGTCAGTATAATAGCTTCACTTCGAGTATATTTTCCCATGTGGAAAGTTTTGTTACCGAACCTGATTATGTTCTGCAAAATGATTACGGCTCCACTTTCGGGATTGCCTCCGGTGATTTCGATAATGACGGATATGTGGAGATATGCACGGGACATTCCAGGGAACTCAATTACGGTAATCCGCGCGGTGGGATAATACAATTTTACAGGTCACCGATCTTTGTAAGTATTGATGAAAATAATTTTCAGGATGGAATTAATTCTTTATTATTTCCAAACCCCGCTGATGATTTTGTCAACATAACTTTCTCCTTTACAGCATCTGAAAAAATAAAAATCAGGATTTTTGACCTGAGCGGAAAAACCCTGCTCACTCAAACCTTTAAACCCGAAAACAGGGGAACTACCTCGGCGATGCTGAATCTAAGCTCTTTGCCAACCGGGATGTATATTGTCAGGATAGAAACATCTACTTCATCCAGTGCTCAAAAACTGATCATTTCCAGATAAACTTATTAGGACTATAGGACTATAAGACTATAAGACTGTAGGACTATAAGACTATAAGACTGTAGGACTATAAGACTATAGGACTCTGGAACTCTGGAACTCTGGTACACTGGAACAATAGAACACTGGAACACTGGAACAATAGAACAGTGGAACAATAGAACAATTCATCTTACATTTGTAGCCTTAAAATATAGGTTGAGATGGATGAAATCAAACAGAGGAGAAAACCCGACTGGCTGAAGATCAAGGTCCCGAAAGGGAAAGAATATATTGGCGTCCGTGATGTAATTGACCGCAATAAGCTCCATACTATCTGCACCTCAGGCCAGTGCCCGAACAAAGAAGAATGCTGGGGCCGCGGAACTGCAACTTTCATGATCCTGGGGAACATCTGCACCCGTTCCTGCAAATTCTGCGCGGTGGCTACCGGCCGCCCTCTGCCTGCCGACTGGGCCGAGCCGGGCCGTGTCGCCGGTTCGGTGAAGAAAATGAACCTGAAACATTGCGTGATCACCTCGGTCGACCGCGATGACCTTGAAGATGCCGGCGCTGCCATCTGGGCGGCCACAATCCGGGAAGTGAAGGAGATGAACCCTGGTACAACCCTCGAAACGCTGGTCCCTGATTTCCGTGGCCGTAAAGAATTCCTGCAAATCGTTATCAACGCGCACCCGGACGTGATCTCCCATAACCTTGAAACAGTGAAAAGGCTTACTCCGCAGGTGCGCTCGGCAGCCATATACGAGAGGAGCCTCGAAGTTGTGGGATGGGTGGCCGAATCGGGCATCCGTTCAAAATCGGGGATCATGCTGGGCCTCGGTGAAACGGAAGAGGAAGTGATCCAGGTGATGGATGACCTGCGCAGGGTTGGGTGCGAGGTGATGACCATCGGCCAGTACCTGCAGCCTTCGCTGAAACACCTGCCGGTCAAAGAATATATCCGGCCGGAGCAGTTTGAGAAATACCGGGGGATTGGACTGGAAAAAGGCTTCCGGCATGTGGAAAGCGGACCGCTTGTGAGATCGTCATATCGCGCGGAGAAGCACGTGCTTTAGAAATTCCAAATTCCAAGCACCAAATACCAAACAAATTCCAAATTCCAAGCACCAAATTCCATAAACTACCTTATAACAACTTAATGACAACTTAATGACAACTTAATGACAACTTAATGACAACTTAATGACCTTTTCCAAACCAGATATAATTTTCCATGACCTCACACTGATTCCCTACGGGCAAGCCTGGGATTACCAGGAAGAGCTTTTTGCAGGGCTGATGGCGAAGAAGCTGGCAGGGGAGAAATCGTTTCCCGGCTACCTGCTTTTCTGCGAGCACCCGCCCGTTTTCACTTTGGGCAAAAGCGGCTCTGCGGAAAACCTGCTGATCAATGAGCAAATGCTGGAAAAGCAGGGGATTGAGTTCTTCAGGATCAACCGCGGCGGGGACATCACTTTCCATGGTCCGGGGCAGATCGTCGGGTACCCTATCCTCGACCTGGAACAGCTCGGGCTGGGGATCAAAGATTATATCGGATGCCTGGAAGAGTCGGTGATCATGGTGCTAAAAGAATATGGCATTGCTGCCGGCCGGCTGGCGGGTGCCACCGGCGTCTGGCTCGACCCGGAGGTCCCTGCGAAAGCCAGGAAGATCTGCGCTATAGGAGTGAAAGCAGGCCGGCATATCACTATGCACGGATTCGCTTTCAATGTCAATACCGATCTGTCATATTACCAGTATATCAATCCCTGCGGGTTCGTGGATAAAGGGGTTACATCGATGGAAAAGGAGCTGGGGGAAATGCAGGATTTTGGGAAGGTAAAGGAATTATTGAAAAGAAGTTTGGCCAAATCACTCAAGATACATTATCAGGACATTTAAGGAAAATTAACCACAAAGGCGCACAAAGGGTTTCACGAAGGCGCACTAAGGATCAGCTGCTCATGCCAGTTTCTTTGTGTGCCTTTGTGAAAATACTTTGCGAGCCTTTGTGGTTAATCTTTTATAGCTTAATAATCCGATTCCGGATGCCAGGGCCATCAAACTGATCCAGAACCCAACCTTCACGATTTTCGGATCATAGGAAAAAACCACTTCGTGCTCCCCGGCCGGTACCAGGACCGACAAAAATCCCAGGTTCCCCGTGTAAACTTCAGTCTGCTTTCCGTCAATTGTCACCTCCCAGCCGTAATAATTATTCTGCAACAAATTAAGAAGTGCCTGATCCTTGGTCCGGCTTATAATTTTTATTTCCACCGGCGAAAACACGAAGATTAGGACACTATCATCCATCGACAATCGACAATCCACAATCGACAATTTTTCATATTCATCTTCCCCAAAATAAACCCTTCTTTTATCAAAGTCATTATTCACCTCATGAACAGAAATCGAATCGGTTGGACTTACCTTATCAGCAAGGTAAACCACGGGATTTTGCAATATCGTTTCAAATAATTTCTGGTGGTTATCCGCCAATTCTTCAAATCCTTTTAAATGCAAAGGATTATAGCCTTCGAAAGAGACCTGTTTATAGAAGATATTCATGTTTCGCCATAAGGATTTAAACGAATGCCCTTTCGTATCGCGGTTCTCAATCACTGCGTTGGTACCGGGAAGCGGAAATCCATCCGGGTATTGCTTTGTATGAACGTAAATCTCCTTTGAACTGAAGATGTGGGAATAAACCGAATAGGGACTGTTCAGTCGGCTTGCCGCAATAAGTTCCATCCCGGCAAGCAGGATCAGCCCGGCCAGTGCGTATTTCGTATTTTTCCACCTTGTGGCCAGCAGGAAAAAAATAAGCAGGACGAGTACCTGGATGATGCCCTGGAAAAAGATATGCTGGACGATACTGGTCTTTTCTGATGAGATAAGGAGCTGGTTCCGGATGAAATAGGCAAAATCCAGGTTCCCCCTGACAATGGCAAAGACTATAAATCCGGCCAACACAATGGCAACAGAGAAAATGGAAACCCGCAACTTTCCGGCCATCGCCCCGCTATCTTTCCTCCATTCATTAAATGCATATCCTGCAATAATAATAAAGCTTAAAATGAAGAAGACCCTGAAGAGGGCGGGGAACCTGAAAAGGTTCATGAAAGGCACGTAATCATAAAGGAATTCGCGCAGGGGCAGGGCGCTGCCGACAGAGGCAGCCAGGCAGAAAAGGCCCCAGGCCAGGAATAAGTTCACCAGTTTCGTCCTTTTTATCATCAGACAGGAAAGGAAAAAAACGAGTGTTATCAACCCAAAGTAGGCATTCGACATCGACAGGTCGGTATTATAGAAATCCATTTCACGAATGGAAGCGAAGGGAAGAATGAAGGAGATGAAGCTCCGGGGTGTAAAGGCGCCGAATAGGGCCTGCCTCAGCGTTACGCCCGAGCCGCGGGTAATGGCATCCGGCAAATGGTAAACGGAAGTGATCACCACCATCCCGGCCAGCAGGGTAAAAACCGCGGACACCGCTAAAATACCCGTAAATCGGCTAAGTGCACGATAGTTTTTCTTCCGGATATCTTCATAAACAAAAAGGATAAATATAGCAGTCAGCAAGTATAGCAGCAGGAAAATAAAAGCGGGATAGCCTCCGGTCATGATCATGAAAAAGGCCAGTCCCAGGCTGATTGCAGAAGACAGGGAAGGGGCTTTTCGTAGTTGCAGGAAAGCCCCGATAATGAAAGGGATCCAGGTGCCGCTGATGATCCACATAAAATGCTGGGCATTACCGATGAAGAACCCGCTAAGCATGTAGGAAATACCCATGAGGAAAGCGGTTTCGTCGCTGAAATCCAATTTCTTTGCAAGATAAAACATGCCCATCCCGGCAAGGAAAATGTGAAGCACGAAATCGATAGAGATCACGTAAATATCATAGGCAAATAAGTATCCGAAGAACCAGGTCACGGGGTACCATGCCGAACTCTGCGGATCGGCATGGATAGGCGAGCCGAGCAACTGGTAAGGGTTCCAGAGTGGAAGTACCCCTTCCTGCAGGCATTCGCCAATAAAGTACCTCCAAGGGTAAGCCTGGTCGACCATATCCCATTTTAAAGGGTGCAGGAGCTGTGCTACCGGCAGTAAGGCCAGCACTGCAGTCAGAAAAATCAGCAGGTAATACGTATAGGTATGGATGCGCTTCATCGAAATAAAGGAGCTAAAGATAATTCAATCCTTTATTTCTGCAAAACATCATGCAGTATGATATGTGATTTGAACTCGCCGGTTAAAGGCAAGTGGAGCTGGTAATAGCGAAGTATCTTTTCCAGCAGTGTGTTCCTGACGGCAGCAGGGATCTGCAGCGTATAAAACTTGTCTGCCGGTATGTTGATTATCCTGCTAAACCAATCACAGGCCGGGCCGGTAATGAAATTATCGGCAGGCAGGGGATCGGCCTTTAAAAAACAGCCCTCCTGCATGTCAAACACCGTATTCTCATCCCGGTAATCGCCTTGCGGAAAAAAGCCAAGAAAACTGCTCAGGTGGACAGCAAAGAAGAGATGGAAATTCGCGGGATTTTCAACAGTCTGGTCAAGAAGGACAAGCTGGTCATAAATAAACCGGAAAAGCCCGGCGTTTACAGCTTCTTCCTGGATCGATTTATAAAGGATTTCATTGATAAAAAGGAGGATGGATGATTTGCGGATATCAATGGGCACCGACTGGTACGTATAAGCCACCCTGACTTCACGGATATGCTGCAAATCGCTCTTGTCCTTATGGCTGACTTCAAGCTCAAGTAACGTAAGCGGCTGAAAAAGACTGGCTTTTATTTTAGATTTTGGGTTCCTCGCACCCTTTAATATGTAAGATCCCAGGCCTGCTTCTTCTGTCAGGATCTTCACCACCAGGCTTGAATCCGAGTATTTTGTCTGACGGAAAACGATGCCCCGGGTCGAGAGGAACATACTAATTCACAAACAATATCTTCGTCACCATCGTCTCGCTGCCATCGTCGTTGCTTACAAAGACGAGGAATACGCCGGTATTGGCCCTGCGGCCGTCGAAATTGGCCCCGTTCCAGATTGCCTGGCCACCTTCGGCACGGGTTTCGTAAACCACTGTCCCGGTAATGTCGGTGATCTTTACAATAGCATCTTTTACCAGCCCTTTAATGGCGATAGGCCCGTCATATCCCGGCCTGACGGGATTAGGGTAGGCGACGGCATGGTCAGGGGGAACTCCGGGATCGGTGGCGTCGCTTTTATAGGAAATAAGACCTTTGGCGGTACCGATAAACACTTCGCCGGTGACGCCGTTGATAGCAAGACTGGTAATGTTGTTCGAAAATAGCGGGCTGTTGTCTTCGGTAAAATGATGGATCTGTTCCGTGCCATCGGCCGAAAGAAGGAATACGCCGGCCCTTTCGGTACCAAACCATTTCCTGTTCGCAGCATCGACTGCAATAGCTTTCACAATTTCAGTCTCCAGCAGGTACTGCACATAGCCGTCGACATTCACCAGGATCTGTTGCGCGTCTGAATTATCACCGGTGAGCACATCCTGCGGTGTATAGAAAACAGCAACCCCTTCATCGGTTCCTACCCAAACCTCGCCTTCAAGGTCTTCGACAACGGAGAAAACGCTGGTTCCGGGGAGGTTTCCGTAACCGGCCCCTGATTTGAGCCCCCTGAACTGTTTCCCCGCTTCGTTAAGCTCATTAAAGACAAGGATATAATTTGAGTTTGATTGTGTGGTCCGCGGGAGCATCCATTTCTGCCCATAAGAATCGACTATGATTTTTCTGATATCGATACCCGTTGTGCTTGAACCCAGGTTGAAAGATTCCCAGCTATATCCGGTCTGGCTGTCAAACCTCCTGACCGATACGATCCGTTCAGCCCCCGAATTGGTTGCCCACATATTATTATCGCCATCAAAAGCGATCCCCCCTACTTTTACCACCGGGTAGCCTTCTATCATATTAGGCTCCAGGGAACTGTTATCGGCATTATGAATGGTGACGATGGCCTGGTCATTGAATTCAGCAATTCCGCGGTTCCATGATCCGGCATATACATGATCATTATCGTTCGGATCAATTGCTACAGCTACAAAATCGCGAAGTGTATCCAGGCCGGGGGAGGTATACTGGTCATAAGTTGCCCAGTTTTCATCGACCAGTGAAAAAAGCCTTGCTGAACGCCATGTATTATTCCAGGTTCCGGTGAGCCCTCCGGGGACAACATAAAGCTTGCCGCCATCCGATTTCATGTCGAAAATGTCTGCCGTTGGTGCCCCGCTGGGCTTGATATATACCCTGTCGAAGCCGCTTGCCCCGACCTTCACCAGGCCTTTGTTACGATCCGCAATCCAGTAATTACCGTCGGTGCCGATCATGGCATCTGAAGGCGCCGGACTTATTTCACCATAAGTATAGATCTTAAGTACCTGTGCCAGGTCGGAATTGTACGTAATCGTAAAATAACTATAAGAAACGACCAGTTTATCACCACTGACCCTAAGGCTGTATGTAAGGTCGCAATCAGCCGTTTCCAGGTGCCTCCATTCCCCATTCTCATTTACATACAGGTCATCTTCTTTTATTTCCAGTTCGGGGTCGGTATGGTTGATCAGCATTTTTCCATTATAAAATTCGACGTGGTTATAATACCCGTTTGGAAACGGAGTGTTCGATACTTTATGCCAGTTTCCATAAAATGCAAGGTTCGGATCATCAATATCAGCCCGGTAAATTCCCGATTCCGTGGCAGCATAAAAGGCAGTATCGTTATGGGTCATCGCCAGTACATTCATGCTACTGCCCTCAGGTCCGATGAAATACGTATCTTTTATCTCTTTCTTTTCCACGTTCAGGACAACAATCCCAAACCCGCAGGAGAGATAGGCGTAATCGCCAAAATTCATGATGCTGTTGATGGTTTTATTGCCTAATATCTCTTTTCTTTTGATATCAGGAATATTAACGATGGTCTCATCATCATAAAGCAAGTCAATATTGGTATTGGAATATGAAATTACGAGGACCTGCTGCTCAGTGTTCAGCGAAATGGCACTGACACCCAGATCGGAAAGGCCGTTGACCTTACTGAGACGGTTCACGCTGTTGTCATCCCGATCAAAATAAAACATACTGTAAGGAGTGGAACAGTAAATTCCGGAGTTGAATTCCTCAACATGGGTGGCATAATCATAGGGCAGGTGGTCCCGCCATTGTCCGATACCAACTTCCTGAGAAAGTGAAGGTTGCAGAACGCTAAAGAACAAAGTAATAACCAGGCCAGGGATAATATATTTCATAGCATAAAGGTTGATAGGTAGGAAGATAACTGAACTTTTGGCAATTTATTATGTTTCAAAGTTACTATTTTCATGAAGTTCCTTCCATTTTTTACCCGTGATGACCTTCACGCTTTTCGGAATAACGGTAAAAATGAATGGGGTCTGGCCTAGGGATTCCCCATCGGTTTCAAGTTGTGAATTCCCGTTATTCGTAGAAATGACGGAAACGGTTTTACCACGGTGGACCTGGACAAACGGGAGCTTTGTAAAAGTCCCTGAGAATAATTTTTTAAGATGGCGGATCACGGTCAGCTTGGTAACATTCTTGAAAATGGTAATATCCAGCAGACCATCATCCGGAATGGCAAAAGGCAGTTGCATCATCCCTCCGCCATTGAATTTGCAGATCCCGACACTCATACTGAAAACCTTGCCTTTGTAGACACTCACCCCGTCTACTTCGATATCCAGGTAGGAATGGTGATACCTGAACAGGCCTTTTACCAGGTTCGCCAGGTAGGCCATCTGGCCTCCTCCGCCCTGCTCGCGGGTTTTATTCGTCATCATCACCACAAAGGCATCATAACCAATTCCCGCAATATTGACAAAGTATCTTGTCTGTTCATTATCCCCGTCATAATATTTAACCACGCCGGCATCCTGCAGGAAAATGCGCTGTTTTTTCAGGGCCCTGACAGCTTTTTTGTACTTCACCTTCAGGTTATACATCCTTCCCCAGTCATTCCCGGTGCCAACCATGATCATTCCGACCATAATATCGCTCGTGGCGACCTCTTCCTGGAGGAAAATTCCGTTCACCACCTCGTTCAAAGTCCCGTCGCCGCCAACCACGATAATCTTCCTGAAACCCTGCCGGATGTAATTTTCGGTGATCGTTACCGCATGACCCCTGTGGGCAGTGGATTCATGGACGAAATCGAAACCGTTTTCAGTTAGCAGGGCCGAGATCTCAGGCCAGTCTTTTTCACCTTTTCTCTTGCCGGCATTGGGATTCACGATCACCAGCCATTTATCATTATAAGGTTCAACCGGGTTCATAGGCAGGGGGACTGAGGTCAGACAATATCAATGAATTTTTTGGCAAACAGGTAAAAGGAGTTGAAGAAAGCGAAAACAGTAACGCCGGCTTGTGTTTCGAGTGTATCTTCAGTCAGCATCGACATCATGACAATGATGAAAAATGAGAGGTAGTAGAAATCATGGAACTTGCTAAGCCTTGCTGCAGGGAAGATAAGGCTGAACAGGAACCAGGCAAGCCCGATCACCCCGAAGCTGGCAAAGATCGCCAGGAACTGGTTATGCGAACGCCAGCGGAATTCTTTATCCAGCAGCGAGCCTGATTTGACATACTCTTCCTGGAAAGCACGGTTAAGGTCGCCGGTACCGACCCCGATGAGCAGGTTTTGGCGGATTATACTAGCAGAGGCCTTCCAGAATTCCAGGCGCTGCATGACCGAATGGCCGCTTGCATTATGAGTGACCTGGTAGCGGTTGTATTCCCAGAAGATCTTGTAGATCCTCACATATAGATTGGGCTTTTCAACATAAATAATGCTTGCAATGCCGTCTTCCACCATAGCCACCTCCGGATCGGTCAGTTTGCTCACACCTCCCGCATCTTTACGGTATCCTTTGGAGGTAAGAAAGCGTATCAGGGTATATTTGATCTCCTGCCCCGCCTTGTCTGTCCCGTCAAAAACATATTTACTCCTTTTATTCCATGCCTCGCGCAGTTCATCTGTGGCAACATAATACCAAACGTAAGCCCCGTTTTCGGTCTGCGGATTGGAAAGGTCGTGCCAGTATGGATTTCCGAGCTTTGTAGTCTTTTCCAGGCTGTTGACATCCACAGGGTCGATCCGGTTCACATCTTTCCCAATACCGCGGATATAAAGGAAAATGATGATAAAAAGAGCCAGGACGCCCGCAACTGTGGCAATTTTAATGATCATTCCCTGGCGGTTAATGACCATGTAGAAGATCAGGATGGCTGCAGTAAAGAAGAAGATCACCAGGCCGGTCATGAATGCAGAAAGGAAGAGGAAAAGTACCATCCAGAGGGCTACAACGGCCATGATTGCCTTAGGCCAGCGCGGAAGGTCGCTCTTTTTAAAGACCTGGTAAGCCAGGATGAAGATGGCCAGATCGATCAAAAGGCTGAACCTGATATGGGAAATATACCTTGACAGTTCGCGGCTGTCGGTGAAATCACTGAAGATCAGATGATAAGTAGAGATCAGGGTGCCGGTAAAAACAGCGGTGCAAAAGAGATAGATCAGGAAGCGGAAACTTTTCCGGTCGAGCAGGGTTGTAGTGGAAAGTAAAATGGGCAGGATAAGGATCGGCAGCTTTATCCTCAGGTCTTTCAGGGCATAGCTCATATCCGTGGTATAAAGCAGGCCGATCAGGTGGAATAGGAAAATGGAGGCGAAAATCCATGCCGGTGCATTCTCCCACTGGAAAAATTCCCTTAATTTCTTTACGACGGATTTAAGGATCCACCAGAGTCCGAATGGAAGAAACAGGATGATCTTTAAAACCAGGTATTTCCTATTGATAAAATCCCGGTACTCCTGGTTTTTCATCCCGTCGAGCAGCATCACGCCAACCAGGCCGAACTGCGCAACGCTCATGTAGTAACCGGAAAATGAAAGGGATACAAGCATCAGGCCCAGAAAGAAATAGTATAGCCACAGGATGGTCTTCTTAGCTTCCATAGTATCTTTTAGCGGGCTAATTTTGGGCTAAGGTAAAAAGTATTTTTATTTATGGGCAGCTTTTTACCGGATCAACGTTTCCAGAATGAACGTGAAAACAGGATTAGAACGGTAAACAGCTCCAAACGGCCTACCAGCATCAGTGCCGACAGGACCCACTTCCCGGGATCCGGGAAATAGCTGTAATTTCCCGCCGGTCCAACCAGGCCCAAACCCGGGCCAATATTTCCAAGAGCTGAAATGCTTGCCCCTATAGCTGTAACAAAGTCGATCCCGAGCAATGAAAGGCTCAGGACACCGGCAACGAAAATCAGTAAATAAAGCTGGAAAAAGGCCATGACCTTGAAAATAGTTTCCTGCGGTACTGCTTGATGATCAAGCCTTACAGGGATGATCCCGTTCGGATGGATGGCCCTTTTCAATTCCTTCCCGGCATTTTTGAACAAAAGCACCAGGCGGATCACTTTAATCCCTCCGCCTGTCGAACCGGCCATTCCACCGACAAACATCAGAAGGAAGATAAAAAACCAGATAGAAACCGGCCATTGCACGTAATCAGCCGTGAAATAGCCTGTAGTCGTGATGATGGAAACCACCTGGAACAACGCATCCCTGAAGGCATTTCTCCCTTCAAGACCGGTTTTCCATACGAGTAAAGCCCCGATCAACAAGGTGAAGACAACGATGATCAGGATATATTTCCTGAATTCCTCATTGCTCCAGACCGGTTTGACTTTTCCTGAAAAGAGTAAAAAATGAAGGGTAAAATTCACTCCTGCAAGGAACATGAATAAAGTGATCACATACTGGATATAGGAAGAATACCCTCCGATGCTTGCATTTTTTGTAGAAAACCCGCCCGTTCCCATAGAGCCGAATGCATGGCAGATACTGTCGAGCAGAGGCATTTTGCCTAACAGAAGAAGGATAATTTGAACTACGGTCAGGATAAGGTAGATTGCCGAAATCCTTTTAGCGGTATCCGAAATGCGGGGGTGCAGCTTATCTTTCGTAACCCCTGTTATTTCAGCATTATAGAGCTGCATTGAACCCACGCCAAGTAAGGGAAGGATCGCAATGGAAAGTACAATGATCCCCATCCCACCGATCCAGTGGGTCATGCTCCGCCAGAAATGCAGGCTTTTAGGAAGGACTTCCACATCAGTCAGGATCGAAGCCCCGGTTGTAGTGATACCCGACATAGATTCGAAGAACGCATCTGTAAAGGATGGAATGGCACCACTGAGGATGAACGGCAGGGCCCCGGCGAGACTGAAAAAAAACCAGGTGAGTGTTACAACAATAAATCCTTCCCGCTTATTTATATGCTCCATTCTCTGGTTCTTCGTTAAAAACCAGATGGTCCCTCCAGTGCCCGTTGTAATTAAAAAAGAATATAATAATACAAGCGGATTTTCTTCCTGGAAGTAGAAAGCAAACGGCAGCCCAAACAGCATAAAAAAGCCTTCCAGGGCAAGGAAAAAACTGATGAGGTGGATTACCTGCTTTATATTGATCTCCGCTTTGCCTATCATGTTGAATTTTGGTAAAGCAATTTATTTGAAAGAGCTTTAATAGAAAAGTTTATCGATTTCATGGACCGCTTCAGGGAGTGAAAATACCACCACTTTATCCCCTTCCTGGATCTGGAAATCGCCAACTGCAATAAAGCTGTCCTGGCCCCTGACAACCCCTCCGATGATAGCTCCCTTCGGGAACTTTAATTTCCGGATCGGCTGCTTGGTGACGGGTGAATGGGGTTTTGTGACCAGTTCAGGGACTTCTGCATTGATGGCGCTGAGGCACTTGATGGAGGTTACTTCCGAATGCAGGGTAAAACGGATGATGTTACTGGCGGTGCTTAATTTTTTACAAACGATGGTGTCGATGCCAATGTTCTGGGAAATGTCGATGTAGTCTATGTTTTCGACCAGTGCGATAGTTCGCGGCACACCGAATTTTTTAGCATGAAGGCAGGCCAGGATATTGGTTTCTGAGTTATCGGTCAGGGCCACGAAAGCGTCCATGCCTGCAATGTCTTCATCTTCCAGTAACTGGATATCCCTAGCGTCGCCATGGATCACGAGGCAATTATCGAGGGAATTTGCAAGGAGCACGGCGCGTTCCTTATCTTTCTCAATGAGCTTGATATTCATGTTGTGCTCCAGCCGCCTGGCTACCGTACGCCCGACCCTTCCACCGCCGAGGAGCATCAGGTTTTTTATCGTAATTTTTGATTTGCCGCCAAGCTTCAGCAGGTCATTGATCCCTTGTGGCTTGGTGATCACATAGGCAAGGTCGTTTTCCATGAACATATCGCTCCCTTTCGGGATGATAGTTTTTCGGTCGCGGTGAATGGCAACGGCCCTGAAATGGAGATGGACGAATTCCTTGGAAATCTGGTCAAGGGTTTTGTGGAGCACAGGTGCGTTTTTTTCCAGCCTGAGGAGGAACAACGAAAGCTTGCCTTCAGAAAAATCAAAGGTTTCCGTCGCGGCTGTCTGTTTCAGAAGGTCAACCACTTCATTGGCCGCAATGTCCTCAGGGCATACCATATGGTCGATCCCCAGTTCGGTGAACATCTTCCGGCTGTCATCCGAAAGATATTCCATCGTATTGACCCTTGCGATCGTTTTTAAAGCACCCATTTTCTTGCCAATGGCCGCAGTAAGGATATTGATGCGTTCTTCATGAAGCCCGGAAATAAGAAGATCAGCCCTTTTTACATTTGCCCTTTTCAGGACGGAAATCATCGTCGAATCGCCGACAGTTGCCAGGACATCGCTATGCGATTCGATAGTCTTAACAAGCTCTTCATTGGGTACGATCATGATGATCTCATGATCTTCTTTGGATAGTTCCTGTGCCAGGTAGAGACCAACTTCCCCATCCCCGGCTATGATAATTCTCATTTTTAGGCCAGATTATAAATTGCCTCAAAGGTAGTGATTTTCTCCCCGCATATTCTTAATTTTGCATGCAGGGGCAGCGTGCCCAGCCAAATTAAAACAATGACCATGAAAACATTCAACGACTTTAATTTTAACGGAAAAAAGGCCCTGATCAGGGTCGATTTTAACGTTCCTCTCGACGAAAATTATCATATTACCGACACTTCAAGGATCGATGCCGCAATTCCGACTATCCGCAAGATCATTGACGATGGCGGATCGGTGATCCTTATGTCGCACCTGGGCCGGCCGAAGGAAGGCCCTACCGAAAAGTATTCCCTGAAGCACCTTCTTCCTTATCTTAATGAAAAACTGGGGGTTACCGTTAAATTTGCCGATGATTGCATCGGCGGCTCAGCCGTTTCCATGGCGGCCGCGTTAAAAGGAAAAGAGATCCTTTTACTGGAGAACCTCCGCTTTTACAAGCAGGAAGAAAAGGGGGATGAAGAATTTGCGGCGAAGCTTGCAAAGCTGGGTGATGTTTATGTGAACGATGCCTTCGGGACGGCCCACCGTGCGCATGCATCCACCGCGGTTATCGCGAAGTTCTTCCCCGAAAATAAAATGTTCGGCTATATTATGGAAGATGAAGTGAAGAGCATCGACCGGGTTTTGAAAAACACCGAAAGGCCCTTCACAGCTATCCTTGGCGGGGCGAAGGTCTCTGGCAAGATCGAGATCATTAACAATCTTATCGATAAGGTCGACAACCTCCTGATTGGCGGCGGGATGATGTTCACTTTCATCAAGGCGCTGGGCGGAGAAGTCGGCAGCTCCATGGTGGAGGACGACCTGCTGCAACTGGCCCGCGAAACCAGTGATAAAGCGGAGGCCAACAATGTAAAGATCTATATCCCACAGGATGCCATTCTCGCCAATGCATTTGCCAACGAAGCAGAAACCATGGAAAGCGGCTCCACGAGCATCCCGGCCGGCTGGATGGGGCTCGACATCGGCCCGAAAGCCATCCAGGCTTACAGGGAAGTAATCCTTAACTCAAAGACCATCCTCTGGAACGGCCCGATGGGTGTTTTCGAGATGCCGAAATTTGAAGCCGGCACCAAAGCCATCGCTGAGGCCGTAGCTGAAGCCACTAAGAACGGCGCATTTTCCCTGATCGGCGGCGGCGATTCCGTAGCAGCCATCAACAAGTACAACCTTAAGGACCAGGTGAGCTACGTAAGCACCGGCGGCGGCGCCATGCTCGAATACATCGAAGGCAAGGAGCTGCCGGGGGTGAAGGCGATTAAGGGGTAGTTGGCGGTCGGCGGTCAGCGGTCGGCGGTCGGCGGTCAGCTAGAATTTAGCTTTTTTTAGCATCCCGAAGGGATGCTTTCAACGGATTTTTTATTCTTTAAATGGCCGTCATTCCCGCGAAAGCGGGGACCTGCCAGCATTACCACATCAGGGCACTACGTAATGCACCGCCTTCATAGCTGGCTGATAAAACATCGACTTTTGCTTTACATCAGGCTTGATGACTTTGTTGGAAGGATCGAATTTCTCTATCAGGAATAAGACAATGCATACGAGTACGATCCCCTTTGCAATGCCGACTATAGCTCCTAACAGTTTGTTTAGCCAGCCCATTGCCACCAGGTCGACCGATTTTTCAACGATCTTCCCGACAAGGAAAACAACCAGCCACACCAGCAGAAAGATGAGAATATAGGCTATGATCCTCGTGGTTTGCTCACTGAATGAAAAATAGTCCTTCATGAGGTCCTGAACATCATCGGCAAAGTAATAGGCGGCCAAAATACCGAGTGCCAGGCCGGCGAGGGTCGCCAGCTCTATGATCAGTCCTTTGCCAAACCCACGGATACAAAGCCACACAACTGGGAGAAGGATGAGGAAGTCGAGGAGGTTCATCGTTTCAGCCTCCTGGTTAATTCAGTGGCAAAAATAAAATCATTCAGCACCTGGTTGTCGGTATTCAGGATTTCATTGCGGTTACCGCTCCACCAGATTTTGCCCTGGTTGATAAATGTGATATTATCGCCAATCATCAGCACCGAATTCATGTCATGGGTGTTGATCACAGTCGTGGTCTGGAATTCTTCGGTGATCTCCTTGATCAGTTCATCAATGACGCCGGAAGTGATGGGGTCGAGACCTGAGTTCGGTTCATCACAGAAAAGATATTTTGGATTTAGCGATATCGCCCTTGCAATTGCCACCCTTTTGATCATCCCGCCGCTGAGCTCAGATGGCATGAGCTTGTTCCGTCCTTCAAGATTCACCCTTTCCAGGCAGAAATTCACCCTGTCCATTTTTTCTCCCGGGCTCATCTTTGTAAACATATTCAAGGGAAACATCACATTCTGCTCAACCGTCATGCTGTCAAACAATGCCCCTCCCTGGAAAAGCATACCGATCTCCTGCCTGAGAAAACGCCGTTCTCTTGTCCCCATCGTCGAAAAATTCCTGCCGTCATACATTACTTCTCCTTCGTCCGGCTCTAGTAATCCCACCAGGCATTTGACCAGCACGGTCTTTCCCGATCCACTCTGGCCGATGACAAGGTTTGTCTTGCCCACTTCAAAAACAGCGGAGACATCATCGAGGACCTTATTCTCCCCAAAAGTCAAGGATATATTGCGTGCCTCGATCATAACAGGATCTCAGTTAAAACCAGGTTGAAAAGGATGATGATGATACTGCTCTGCACTACGGCCTTGGTGCTGGCATTTCCTACTTCCAGTGCCCCGCCCTTTATAATATAGCCATTGAATGCCGACACGGTCACGATAATAAAGGCAAAAATGACGGTCTTGATAAGCCCGTAAGTTACCGACCAGGGGTCATACCATGCCTGGAGACCATCAATATAAGTTGTATAAGAAGTAAGGTCAAGAAGCACACAGGCCAGGAGCCCGCCGATCATACCCAGGAACATGCTCACTACGATCAGCACCGGGTTAAAAAGCAGGGCGGCTACCAGCTTCGGAAATATGAGGTAATTGGCGCTGTTCACCCCCATGATCTGCAGGGCGTCGATCTGCTCGGTGACACGCATGGTGCCGATTTCAGAGGCAATGCGCGAACCGACCTTCCCGGCCAGGATCAGGCTGATCACCGTCGGGGCAAACTCAAGGATCACCGACTGCCTGACCGTAAAGCCGATAAGCAGCGGCGAAATTAATGGACTGTCGATATTGAAAGAGACCTGCATGGCAAGTACGGCACCCATGAATGCCGAAATGATAGCCACGATCCCCAGCGATTCCACTCCAAGCTTCTGGAACTCATTCATCAGCTGCTTCCAGAAAACACTGAACTTCTCAGGCTTCCTGAAAACCTGTACCATGATGAGGATGTATTTGCCGAGCAATGAAACCATTCTTCTGTCTTCTGTCTTCTTTTCAAAAATACAAAATAAATCATACCTGAATATTTAATGCCATTCGCTAATTATTACTTTTACCGGCAATTTATAACCCAGGGTTACGTTTTTATATTCTTAAATACACATTAAATTGGCCCGCTCACGATTCATCGCTTTATGCTTTTCCCTGATCATCCTGGTCATGATAACGGCTTCGTGCGCCTCGAACAAACCTCACCGTAATTATAAACCCCGTCCTTCAAAGTGCGATTGTTCCCGCTGGTCCTATCTCAATCCTGAAATCAATTCTCACTTTAATTTTAATGAAGAAGGATATACAGGACGGGCTTAAACCTTTTCTTCCCGAAGGCGGTCTTGAAACGGTCATGGCCTGGCTCGACGGCTATCCTGTCACTATCCGGATCACCCGGAACCGCCGGACCAAACTTGGCGATTACCGGCCACCCGTGAAGGATCCCATGCACCGGATCTCGGTCAATGGCACCCTCAATCCCTACGAATTCCTGATCACCCTGACCCATGAAATTGCCCATATGATCGTCTGGGGCAAATATAACCGGAGGGTAAGGCCGCATGGAAAAGCCTGGAAATCGCAATATTCTTCTATGCTGGCAATCCTGCTGGAGAAAAGCATTTTTCCAGTTGAAATGCAAGCTATGGTCAGTAAGCAGGTAAGTCATCCGAAAGCAAACAGCCACGCCCATTCTGACCTGGTCAGGATGCTCCAGGAAAATTCACCCGGACATACGGGCGTGTTCCTTGAAGACCTCCCGCACGGTGCCCTGTTCAGCCTTCCTGGTGGAAGAAAGTTCAGGAAGCACGAAAAGCTCAGGAAATGGTACCGCTGCACCAGCCAGGATAATAACCGGGTCTACCGCATCAGTCCCGTGGCAATGGTGATTCCTTTAGAGAATTAGCAGATGTTTTATATTTTTGTGAAATGACCAGTGACTAATGACCAGTGACTAATGACCAATGACCAGTGACTAATGACTAATGACCAATAAATGAACAACAATTACTGCATCATCATGGCCGGGGGCATCGGAAGCCGGTTCTGGCCCATGAGCCGGACTGCCCACCCAAAACAGTTCATCGACATCCTCGGGACCGGGAGTTCCCTGATCCAGCAAACCTATAATCGTTTTATGGGGATCTGTCCGCCGGAAAATATGTTCGTTGTCACCCATGAACTTTACAAGGACCAGATCCTTCAGCAATTGCCCGAACTAAAAGAAGAGCAGGTGCTGCTCGAGCCTTCCCGCAGGAATACTGCGCCCTGCATAGCCTATGCAGCGTATAAGATCCTGCAGAGGAACCCGGCCGCCAACCTGGTCGTGGCCCCATCCGACCACCTGATCCTGAAGGAGGATATTTTCAGGGAAAAGATACTCACAGCGCTGAAAGCAGCCGAAGAAAACGACTGGCTGATCACGCTCGGAATTAAACCGTCGCGCCCCGATACCGGCTACGGATATATCCAGTTCGATAAGCTTAGCGATGATAAGCGGTACCAGGGCCTTTATAAAGTGAAGACCTTCACCGAAAAGCCCAGCTACGAGCTGGCCGTCACCTTCGTTGAAAGCCGTGAATTCCTTTGGAATTCGGGGATATTTATCTGGTCCCTCAAATCTATCCTGAAAGCATTTCACAAACATCAACCGGATATAGACAATCTGTTTAAAAAAGGATCAGACCAGTATTTCACTGAAAATGAACCTGATTTTATCAGGGAAACTTACGCAGTCTGCAAGAGCATCTCCATCGATTACGGCATCATGGAAAAGGCGGCCAATGTGTATACCATCGAATCGGATTTCGGCTGGTCAGACCTTGGCACCTGGGGCTCACTGCATGAGATCCATAGTAAAGACGACAGCCTGAATGCCATCACCGGAAAAAATGTGCTCACCTACGATTCCCGGAATTGCATCATACATATGCCGGCCGATAAGCTGGTCGTCCTCCAGGGCCTGGATGATTATATCGTAGTGGAAGACGAAAATATCCTGCTCGTCTGCAAAAAGAAGGACGAACAGCAGCTCCGCCAGATCGTGGATGACGTGAGGCTGAAGAAGGGGGAGAGGTTTGTTTAAATTATGGTCATTAAGTGGTCATTAAGTAGTAATTAAGTAGTAATTCCAGCTAAAATCAACCCAAAGAAACCTGATGACAACTTAATGACAACCTGCTGACAACCTAATGACAACTTAATGACAACCTAATGACAACCTAATGACAACTTAATGACAATTACTAATATGAAAAAAATCTTATTACCACTTTTACTTGCCATCCTCTCCTTCAACCTGGCCCTCAGGGCAGACGAAGGCATGTGGATCCCTATGCTGGTCAACCGGCTGAATTATGAGGATATGCAGAAACGCGGCCTGAAGCTGACAGCCGAAGAGATTTACAGCATCAACCAGTCGAGCCTCAAGGATGCGATCGTCATTTTTGGCCGTGGCTGCACCGGCGAGATCATTTCCGGTGAAGGCCTTCTGATCACAAACCACCACTGCGGTTACGGACAGATACAGGCACACAGCGAAATAGAACATGATTACCTGAAAGACGGTTTCTGGGCGATGAGCCACGAGGAAGAGCTGCCCAACCCGGAACTGACAGTACAGTTCCTCCAGCGTATCGAAAGCGTTTCCGATGCCATAAACAGCCAGCTTACCGCCACCATGACGGAAGAAGAAAGAGCGGCAAAGATCAGCTCAGTCTCCGATGAACTGGTAAAAAAGGCCATTGAAGGCACTACTTACAAAGCCTCCGTGAGAAGCTTCTTTGGGGGGAATGAGTTTTATTTGTTTGTATATGAAACCTATGAAGATGTCAGATTGGTGGGTGCGCCCCCTTCAGCCATCGGAAAATTCGGCGGTGATACCGACAACTGGATGTGGCCTCGCCATACCGGCGACTTCTCCATGTTCCGGGTTTACAGCGGCCCGGACGGAAAACCGGCCAAATATTCCAAAAACAATATCCCCATGGTGCCTAAACATTTTCTGCCCATCTCTTTGGATGGTTATGAGCAAGGCGATTTCGCAATGGTCATGGGTTATCCGGGCAGCACCGACCGCTATCTCTCCTCATGGGGTGTGGAACTTGCAATCAACACCACTAACCCTGCTGTAGTGAAGATCAGGCAGGAAAAACTCGACATCATGAATGCCGAAATGGATGCAAGTGATGCAGTCCGGATAAAATATGCAAGCAAAAACGCCCGGATCTCCAATTACTGGAAGTATTTTATCGGACAGACCAAGGGGCTGAAACGCCTCGATGTGTATGACAAAAAAGTAGCCCTTGAAAATGAGTTCAGGACCTGGTTTGGCCAGAGCCCTGAGCGCACCGCCAAATACGGCGAAGCGCTGAATGACATTCAGAATTCATACAAGATTGTCTCCCAGTATGCCCTCGCCGGTGTTTATTACCGCGAAGCAGCCCTCCGCGGTCCGGAAATCATCGCCCTGGCCTCATCTTACAAAAGCTTTGCCGATGAACTTGCAAAGAAATACTTAAGCCAGGGACGGCTTGATACACTGACCAGCGGGCTTAAAGAACAGGCTGCAGCCTTTTTCAAAGACTACTACCTTCCTATCGACCAGCAGACTTTTGCAGCGATGATGAAGCTTTTCTATGAAGATGTGCCAACCGACCAGCAACCGGCCTATCTTGCAGAAATGGTTAAAAAGTATAAATTGAATTACCAGGCTTTTGCAGCAGCCATATTCGAAAAATCTTTCTTTACGTCACTGGAAAAAGTCAACGCTTTCCTGGCTGATCCCGACCTGAAGACCTTGCAGAAAGACCCGGCCTACGTGGCATTCATGGCATTCTATACAAAATCTGCTGAAATCCAGAAGGCCGCTTCAAGCGCTTCAGCATCCCTGGGCAGAGGCAAAAGATTGTTCATTGCCGGCCTGCGCGAGATGGACCCGGATCGCACCTACGCCCCCGACGCAAATTCCACCATGAGGGTCACCTATGGCAACATTCTTGGTTATGAGCCGGCCGATGGCGCTTATTATGATTATTTTACCACCCTCGACGGGGTTATGGAGAAAGATGACCCGTCGAACAGCGATTTTATCGTTCCTGATAAGCTGAAAGCCCTTTATGCCGCTAAAGATTTTGGGAGATATGCTGAAAACGGCGTGATCAGGACCTGCTTCCTCTCCAACCTCGATATAACAGGCGGCAACTCCGGGAGCCCTGTCATCAATGCTTACGGCCAGCTCATCGGCCTGGCTTTCGACGGCAACTGGGAAGCCATGAGCGGCGATATAGCCTTCGAACCCGAGCTGCAGCGTACCATCAGCGTCGATATCCGCTACGTCCTTTTCATCATCGACAAATATGCCGGTGCAAAGAACCTGATCGACGAAATGACGATAGAAAAGAAACAATCGGTTTTACGTTCAGATGTTAAATCTCTGGGAGTACCTGCAGCGGCAATTGATAGCAAAGAGTAGAAATTAACTCTCCCCCTTTTTCCCCCTCCCTAATATTAGGGAGGGGGACAGGGGGTGGGTTCTTGAAAGCGAGTGCATAAAATTAATTTTTGACAATAAATGCCAAAAGAAATTGAACGTAAATTCTTAGTCACCTCCAATGAGTACAAATCACTCGGCAAAGGCGAATACATCCACCAGGGCTTCCTGAGCACGGTGAAGG
>CAYJNJ010000009.1:0-61614 GCA_964371595.1 uncultured Bacteroidales bacterium
GCGCTACCCGGAGATGCTGATAAAGATCATCGAGGAGAATGGGCTGGCGGAGCTGGATGCGGTCGGCGGTCAGCAGTTGGCGGTCAGCGGTCGGCGGTCGGCGGTCAGCGGTCAGCAGTCGGATAACTCAAAAACTCCGATCTCAGAAATTCCGAACTCAACACTTAACCCTCAACCCTCAACACTCCACGCCATGGGTCCCAACGACAGGCCCATCTTTCTCACGAATGGGGTGAAGTTCATCCTGGCAAGAAAAGGGGATGATTTTGTAAAAATTGCGGAGGAATTCGGGATATATTCCTGGCAGCTTTACCAGTATAATGAGCTCGACAGGGACGAAGATATCGTGCCGGGTGAAAGGGTGTATATTGAAAAGAAGAAAGGAAGGGGGGAAGAGGCGGAATACGTAGTGAAAGCGGGGGATGACATGAGGTCTGTTTCGCAGGCTTTCGGGATACGGCTGAAGGTACTTTGCAAGCTGAACCAGAAAGATAAATTTGATATGCTCCGTGAAGGTGAAGTGCTGAAACTGAGATAATTTGGCTGCGAAACTAAAAATAAGGGCTAAATTGGAACAATTCTATACGGAAAACCGTATTACAATATTGGCATGTTTTGATTAATCATATAATTATTACGATATGATGGGGAATTCCAAAATAAATGATATTTCTATTGCTTTTTTATCTTTATTGATTACTTTTGTTTTCAAATGCATCAAAGCCCGTCAAGTCTTTATTTTTATTAAATATTTGTTAAATTTGGACAAACAAGAACAATTTTGTTTTATTTTGCATAATCCTGGTTTCCGGAAAGGTTTCACTATTTCCCGGAGCCATTGCCGATTAAACCACTATGAATGAAAAATTTTGAATGATAAAAACCTTTCACTTATGAAACGAATACTCTTTACGCTTTTATTACTGGCAGGCTGTTTAGCCGGGTACTCGCAGATGACCAACAACGGCGGTTCTATTACGGTAGAAAACGGCGCTACACTGGTTATCGAGGGAGATTACACCAGTACGGGCACAGGGACCATGGATATTGACGGGGAAGTTGTTCTTAAGGGCGACTTTGTGAATAACGGTGGAAGTATAGCCACCGGCTCATTCGGACAGTTGACGTTCAATGGTACGAGTGCCCAGGAAATTACAGGAAGTGCTTCAACCACCTTTTACTGTGCGGTTGAAGTGGACAATGCCAGCGGAGTAGCGCTCACAGCTACGGCAGCACCGGGGGCCAGCCAGGTTCTCGACAGCTCGCTGATCCTGACCACGGGAAAGGTTACCCTGAACACGTTCGACCTGACCTTAAGCAATGAAGGAGTGACCACCCCTTCAGCCACAAAATACATCGTGACCAATTCCACCGGGCAGCTTAAAGCCGCTGTCGGAGCATCCAACTACCTTTTCCCTGTTGGAAGCGCATCGGCCTATAACCCAGTTATCCTGAACGAAGCAGGCAGCGCCGATACCTATGGTGTGACCTACGCCGCTTCAACCCCGGCAGGATGGGCACCGACTGACCACGCCGTGGTTGGCACATGGACAGTTACCGATGCCACCCCGGCCGGCAACCTCCTGACGGTTACCCCGGGCTGGAATGCCACCGATGAACAAACGAATTTTGACCCGACGGATTGCGCAGTCGGCGTTACAGCCGATAACGGCACGACCATCGCATGGAAAGCTTCAGGAGCCGCTACAGGCCCCGATGCAAACGGCATCTACGCTAAAAGCGGCGCCGGTTTTACCTCTTTAGGACAATATGTTGTCGGCGATTACTTCTTCGAAGGTATCGACATCGACCTCGACCTGTTCCTTGCAGGGGCTTATAACGCAGGTTCAATGACAACCGGCCTGAATTCGATCATCCCGCTTACCGATCCTTACGGAAACGGTATCAATGCAACTTCCATTCCTTCCGCCAATGTGGTCGACTGGGTGGAAATCGAACTGAGGGACCAGACCATACCGGCAACGGTTGTGAAATCGTATTCAGGATTCCTTAACAACGACGGAAATGTACTGGGCATCAGCGGAACACCCGGACTGAAGCTCACCGGCGTTGCCAAAGCACAATATTATGTAGCGGTAAGGCACCGCAACCACCTTGGCGCAATGACCGCCAGCCCGATCAACTTCACCCTTGCAGGGCCCTTCGCTTTTGACTTCTCAGCTGGTACCGGAATCTATGGCACCGACGCTATGAGGGATATGGGATCCTCCGATTGGGCCTTATGGGCAGGAGATGCTAACGGCGACGGAGCCATAGTTTTCCAGGGTGCAGGAAATGATCCTACACCGGTTGGTAATACCGTATCCAGTGATCCGGGCAATACCAATGACGAATTTACCTATGTTGTAAATGGGTATAATAATTCTGATGTGAACATGGACGGACAGGTTATCTTCCAGGGAGCCGGTAATGACCCGACACCGATTGGTAACTCTGTCAGCAGCCACCCGGGTAATACCAACGACGAATTTACTTTTACCGTCAATGACCAGCTTCCTTAATTCATTCCATTTACTCTGAAAAAATTACAGATATGAAAAATATACTTATACTTTTTGTAAGCTTACTTCTGATCGGTGTTTCAAAACCAGCACTTCCGCAGGCCGGATCTATTACAATGGGTGTGATCGCTACGGATTGCGATCAGATAATTGTAACCTGGAACTCTACATACTCTTTTGTAGGAGGTGGAAGCAACCAATGGGTACAGGCCACATTGACAATTACCTGGCCGGAAACTGCATCTACTGATGGAAGCACCCTGGGACCAATTACTTCTTTACTTCCGGGATTTACAGGTTGGGGTTATGATGGTGCCGCTGTTCTTTCAGGAGGTACAGAATGGCAAAGGAAAATAATCCTTTTAAGCAGCGGTTATACCCAGGACATTCCGATAGGGACCACTGAAATCATTTCTATTAAATTAGCCGGTGCAGGATCAAGTACTTTTACAATTGCCGACCCATTGCTAAATACTGATATATCTTCATTTAATTTTTCCGGACAGATGTGGTCAGGTTCATTCAGCCCGGCAACTACTACACCTGTAACTTTTGCCGATGGAATTAAATGGAACGGCACACGTTGGTGCGGCGGTACCTCAACTACTTATCCCGGAGAACCATCAAGTGCTGATGGTACCCTCACTTGCCAAATTACTGGTGCAAATGGGGTCCTTCATCAATCCGGTGCAGTAGTTGGTGTCCTCACAGTTAGTGTTGACGCAAATCTTACTATTGCCCCAAATGCAACGCTGACTAGTGGAGCTGCCACAGTCAATGGGGTAAATGGTATTAATATTGATGCTGATGCCACAGGTACAGGTTCGTTTATTCCTTCCAGTATTACATACGCTGGGGTTGGTAGTTCAAATTCCAAGCAGTATTTTTCTGATATTGAAACATCAGTTCCATTCCATATTCACTTTGTAGGTCCGCTACTTTATGATCCCGCCTACCAGACAGCTAACGGTCACAAAGGTGTGTATTTAAGTGCCTTCAATTTAATAGCTGGTCAAACCTATGCTTATTCATTTGATAACCCGACTCAAACGTGGCTTAACCAATCTGCACTCACTTACCAGGTTCCGAGTACCAAGGGTATTGCTTTAAGCACTACTTCAAACACACCTAGTTTAATTAACATGTCCGGAAAATTCCAGGTTGGTGCAATTAATACTAGCAATGGTGGTGTTATTCCGCTAGCTAATACAGGGTATAATTTAGTGTCAAATCCATACTCGAGTGGATTAAGTGCAATGACATTCCTTTCAACAAATATTGACATTGCAGGAAGTATACTTGATGACATCTTTGTTTGGGAAGGTGCTAATACTTCAGGTGGTGGAAATTATAGTTATTTCAATTATACGTTAGGTACTGGTACTGGTGGCTTGACAAGTGGAATAATTCCCATGGGTCAGGGATTTTTTGTTGATTTTACGGGAGCAGCAAATGTGAGTTTTAGTAATTCAATGCGAACTCATTCAACTGGTGTACTTTTGAAAGATGAACCTGCAAATTTACTCAGGTTATTTGCTAAAGGAAATGATTTCAGTGATGAATCAATTGTAGCTTTCAGAGAAAATGCATCATCTGGTTACGGCATCGGTGATACCGATAAATGGCCAAGTATGTATGAGATGTCTACTGAAGCCTGGACTGTATCATCTGATAATATTGACCTGGCGATCAATACTCTTGAACCGCTCGGTACAGAACTGGTCAATGTGCCTTATAATTTTAAATGTGGAGCTGAAGGCACATATACTATCGAAGCTGTAAATATTACCAGCTTTGAGTCAGGTACAGAAATCTGGCTTGAGGATTTACAAATAGGTGGAGAATGGCATAATCTGGTGGTGAACCCGGTTTATGAATTTGCCGGATCCCCAAGCGATCTCCAGGAAAGATTTATCCTCCACTTCTTCGGACCGACCGGCATCGATGATGATCCGCTTGCTGAAGTTTCGGCTGTGCAGATCTACGGCTATGGCCAGGATGCTTACATCGTGAACCGCGGTAGCGAAACCATCAAGGAATACATTGCTTACGACATGATGGGCCGTGAAATTCACCGTGGCAGCCTGCCGAACAGCACGGTAAGCAAAGTTCAGATCGGTGACGTTTCAGCGTACTACGTTGTGAAGGTCATAACCAAAGAAGGAAAGATCTATACCGATAAAGTATACATCAACAAATAATACCGGGTAATCTGGAATTTAAATTACAAAACGAAAAATTAAAACATTATGAAAAAAGCGATATTCAACCTGATCATTACCGGATTATTCCTCACGCTGCCTGTGATCATTGCTTCAGCTTCTGCACCACCACCACCGCCACCACCAGATGGAACAAGTACTGGTGACAGCCCGATTGGCGGCGCTGCCCCTATCGGAAGCGGGATTGTAATGCTGATCTCTATGGGAGCGGCCTACGGCGCTAAAAAAGTCTATGATGCCAGGAAACGCCTGGAAGAATAGAATCCCAAAACCAACCTGATATAATTCAAAACCATCTTTCCTGAACGGAGAGATGGTTTTTTTTATTTAGCGATTTGACGATTTGGCGATTTGGCGATTTGGGGGTTGGAAAAGATCAAAGTTTAAATAACTTCGTGGTAGTCAGGTTAGCCATTAACGCCACTAAAACACTAAAACACAAAATATCACAAAACATCACAAAAAATTGATTATTAAGCCAATAACTTTTGTGCAATTTAGTGTTTCCGTGCTTTTGTGGCAATAAAAAGGCTATTGAGGGTAAACTCAAAGTTCAATGTTCAATCGTCCATGAAACTGGAACCTTTAATACAGCAAAATCCTTGCAAACAAATACCGGTCTTTTATCCTGATCCTTACCGTGTAGACACCCTGGCTGAAAGTGGAAAGGTTGATCGTAACGAGAGGATAGGTCTGGTCGGGGAGTTCTTCTTCAAAAATAATATGCCCCAGGACATCAAATACCTGGATAAATAAGGTGGCGGGAAGTTCTTCTTCCAGGAAAATATTTACTTTGCCCGTGGTGGGATTGGGGTAAACCTTACCTACCACATGGATAAAATCTTTCAACGAGAGCGTATCTTCATCGAAACCATTGGAAACGATAAGACTGACATCAAATGTGCCTGCGGAGGAATATAGCACCGTGCCAGGGTCACGGCCGGAAAAGGTTGCCGGGGTGCCGCCTTCAAAGGCCCATTCCCATGATACGGGCAGTCCTGAAGAGAGATTGGTGAATTCGATGCTGTTCCCGGCCAGGATGATCGTTTCGCTGGCCTGGAATGCCGCGGTCAGGTCGGCGTACTTGCCGGTAAGCGTCGTTACGCCGAGGTTCAGCGGGTCGAGCCAGTATTTGAGCTGCTGGCTGGGATCGTCGCCGTTCTGGTCCCAGGAATAATAGAACTTGCCATAGTAGTCGGGCTCGTTGGGGCCGGTTCCGTTACCGTTATCATCGCAGGCTGCATAGCCGCCGGTAAGCGTACCGACAAGTTTGCCGGTATTGTCGAACAACGGAGAACCTGACGATCCTTGTTCTGTAACGCCCCAGCCGCTTTCGGTTTCAGTCCAGAACACTTTCCAATGTGTTCCCGGCGGGCCACCCCATTGGTCTGATATCAAAGGAGTGGTGTAAGTAGATATTTTCTTGATATCCCCGGCCGGGTGATGGATCGTCACCCCCTGGGGGCTGGCGGCATTTTCCCTGTTCCAGCCGTTATAATACGGCTCATAATAAAGAGGTATGGTATCGGCAAGGCGGAGCAGCACGAAATCGGAACCGGTTGTCGGGGCACTGGCCAGCTTCACCGCGCCGGTCATGCTGTTCGACGAAGGGGTAGCCGTAGGGTTTTCACATCCGGCCGCTTCGTAATTGAAATAGAAGATCCATTGCATGAAGTCTTCCGCAGAAGCCGATCCCGCGCAATGATCGGCGGTGAGGAAATAAGGCTCGTTGTTCTGCAGGGTGTTGTTTACCAGGGAGCCTGTGCACCAGTAGAAACCGCCGCCTTCCTTGATGTAGATCCTGGCCACGCCATGCTTCTGGAACTGCCAGTTATCGCCTTCGGGGCAATTGATGTTCACCTCGCAACCGTCGGACGTACCCCGGTTCCCGATGAAGCCTTCAAAATCCCTGTAAACATAGGAAACTTCGGAGATCCTGCAGGAGGAAATATCTTGTGCACCGGGCCGCGCATTGATTTCAACCGTCAAACGGTCGCCCGGGATTAATTCGGTGGAGAAAAGTCCGCTGGGATCGTTATTGTATAAGGTATATGAACCCAGGACGTAATCGCCATCATCATTATAAACAAACATGCTGAAGCCGCTGCCAAGCCTGAATTCATCGAAATAAAGCCCTAATGCCAGCGCACCCTCACATTCAACCGACATTCTCCAAATCCTGGAACCATCGGTGAGGACCTCGGGACTGACCCCGTTAAGCAGGTCAATTCCGGCTTTCACAGCAATCCCGACCCTGGTGGGGTTACCCTGTTTTTCATTTTCGATATCGGATAATTTCAATAGTTCTTTATCCGGAGAAGGGAGCGTAAGCAGGTGAATTTCTTTTGGGCTGGATTGGCTGAAGCTCAGGGGCTGGCCGCCGTGGGAAATCTGGGAGAAGAGGAGACCGGGGGAGAGGGAGAGGAGGAGGAGGAGGAGGAAGTGGTGAAGTGGTGAAGTGGTGAAGTGGTGAAGTGGTGAAGGGGTGAAGGGGTGAAGGTGACAAAGAGGGATAACGGGGTCTTTGTGACCTCTGTTATTCCCTCTGTGTCCTCTGTGGTTAAAAAAAAACTGCATATTTTGATGCTATTTAAGCAGGGATATTTTCTTCTGAACGGTACGGTCATCCGAAGAAACGCGGATAATGTAAATGCCATTTGCTTCATTGGACAGGTCGATGGAGAATTCCCTGTCGGATAAGTCATGCTGGTAGGTGCTAATGACATTGCCGGTAGAATTAACTACTTCAATCGTCACCTTTTCCCCTTTTCCACTTGTCCCCCATGCCTCAACGCCTTCCAGGACGCGGACTTTCAGTGCTCCCTGGCTCGGGTTGGGATAAACCATCACTCCATTGTGCAGGTAGATCTCTTTCACACTGATCTCACCGACAAGAATGTAGTTCTCTTTCTCGAGGGTGTTGCTTCCGAATGAATTCTTCGTACGTAACTTGACATTGTACATGCCTTCGGCAGCGTATTTGATATTCTCGGGATTTTGCACTGAAGAGCCGGCTGGTTCACCTCCGGTAAAGGTCCAGGTCCACTGCGTCGGGTTGCCTGTGGAAATATCGAAGAAATTAACGGAATCACCGGGCATGATCTGCGTCACATCGGCATAAAAATCCGAAAGCGGCGCGGTACCGGCATTTACCGTAATATAATCATCCTTGAATTCGATATCGGTCCCGCCGTTATTAGAAGCGGTCAGGATCACATCATAAACGCCGGGTATAAGGTATTCGACACCGGTGGGATTCTGCACGTTGGAAGTATCGGGTGACCCGCCTTCGAACGACCATTCCCAGTTGGTAGGCTCATTGGTTGAAAGGTCACTGAAATCGACAACATCGCCTTCAATGATTTCAACTGCACTGGCTGAGAAATCGGATTCAGGCGCCAACACCTGTTCAATAGTCATAAAGGCTGTCTTCACCTCGGTACTTTCGCCATCGGCATTTTCTACGGTAAGGGTAACATCGAACACGCCGAATTCATTGTAAGTGACGGTAGGGTTCTGGATGTCGGAGGAATTCGGTGTCCCGCCCGGGAAGCTCCATGCCCAGGTAAGGGCCGGGTTTCCGGTGGTCAGGTCGGTGAACTGGACTGTTTCTCCCTGGAGGATATACGTTGTATCGACGGTGAAATCCACAACCGGAGGAAGGATCTGTGAAGAAAGCCCGGGCTGTTTCTGGATTTCGGTATTGGTCGGGTCGAGCCAGTCTTTAAGCCTTGTAGCGGGTGTTGATCCCATCTGGTCCCAGGAATACCATACTTTTCCGAACCATGCCGGGGATGGGTTATCGCAGGCATTGGAGGTATAACCGCCGGAGAGGTCGCCCATGATCAGGTGGTCCTGGTCGAAGATCGGTGAACCGGAAGAACCGCCTTCCATGATGGAAAGGCCGTTTTCAGTTTCCGACCATGCTACGCGCCAGTGCGAAGGGGTACCGTTCCACCATGTCGATGAGATCATCGGTGTAAGGAAAGTCGATACTTTCTTGATGTCACCTGCCGGATGGTGGAGGCATTTACCGCTGTCGGCAGGTACGTTGGTCCTGTTCCAGCCATTGTAATAAACATTATAGGCAACCGGGGGCGTCGAGTTGAGCTTCACGAGTTCCCAGTCGGAACCGTCGAAGCCGGTGATAGGATCTTTGGATTTAAGCGTACAGCCATTCACGGTATTGCTTGAGGGGCCGTAATTACCGGAGCATGTTGCCGACTGGTAATTGAAGTAGAATATCCACTGGTTGAGGTCGGAAGCATTGGCGCCTTCTCCGCAATGTTCAGCGGTAAGGAGATAAGGCATCCTGTCGTTGCTGGTGTTGTTGATCAGCGAGCCGGAACACCAGTAGTAGCTCCAGCCGATCTTGATAGAAAGGCGTGCGATGCCCTGGATCTGGTCTTCCCAGCCGTTGCCTTCCGAGCATTTCACATTGATCATGCAGGGCAGGGAAAGGTTGGTTTCGCGGCCATTGGATTCAAAGGTGATAAAGCGGTAAGCGTAGGCAATCTCGGAGATGAAAATGGCTGATCTTTCGGTGGTGCCCGCCGGTTCAGTGTATTCAAGGGTGACATCGTCGCCTTCGATGAATTCCGTAGCAAACAGGCCGGATTCAGGATTGTTTTCACTGGTAAAAGCGCCGATCACCTGTGTTTTGCTTTCATTATAAAGGAAGAGGCTGCTGCCTTCCGGGAGGAAGAAATTGCTGTAATACACGCCTAAAGCGAGAGCGCCGGGGGAAGAAAGGGTCAGGCGCCAGATTTTGGAGCCATCGGGAAGGGTTTCCATGCTTCCGGCTGATTTCAGGTCGACATTGACCGGGATGGAATAGCCCATTCTTTCCGGGCCGGGATACGGAGACTCGGCATTGGCCTGGTCTTCCAGGGCAAGGGTCTGAAGATCCGGTTGCTGAAGGGCTATCCGGTTGAACTGTTCGTTTAAGCCTGACTGGCTAAAGCTGACAGGGCTGCCTCCCTGGCTGATCTGTGCAAAGGATGCAAAGCCTGTTAAAATCATGAATGAAAAGAGAACAAGCCTTTTGCGTAACTGGTACGGATTCATTGTATGAGTAATTTTAAGTTTTATTTGTAAAGAATTTTCAGGGTACGAAGGGAGCAAATATAACTATTTTCTATGTGCAGGATTTAAAAAAGTAGTACAACAGTTCAGGAAATCGGCCGTTTAGTTGTATATTTGAATTACACGAATATTAAGAAACCAAAATGAGTAAAATCGTTATCACGGGCGCTGCAGGATTTATCGGGAGTTGCCTTGCCGGCAAGCTGAATAACAAGGGTATCAAGGATATCGTCCTGGTGGATGATTTTAACCGTCCCGAAAAAGAGAAGAATTATATTCATAAAGCCTGCGTTGAAAGGGTCGACCGTGATCAATTCGGAGCCTGGATGGAGAAAAATGCCGGGGATGTGGAATTTGTTTTTCACCTGGGGGCCCGCACGGATACTACCGAGCAGGACCGGTCAATTTTCGACCGGCTTAACCTGGAATATTCCAAAATGGTCTGGAATGCATGTACCCGTTCCGGCATCCGGCTGGTCTATGCTTCATCGGCGGCAACCTACGGGATGGGAGAATGGGGCTATGAGGACAATCACCAGGTCGTGGAAAAGCTACAGCCATTGAACCGCTATGGCGAATCCAAGAATGATTTCGACAAATGGGTGCTTGATCAGAAGGCCGCCCCTCCGTTCTGGGCAGGGATGAAATTCTTCAATGTTTACGGTCCGAATGAATACCATAAAGGAAGGATGGCTTCGGTCATTTTACACGCCTTCCGGCAGATTGAAAAAACCGGCATGGTCAGGCTTTTTCGCTCCCATCATCCCGACTTCAAAGACGGGGAGCAACTGCGTGATTTTATTTTTGTGAAAGATGTCGTCGATGTACTTTACTTCCTGATGAAAAGGTGCGACCAGAGCGGCATCTATAATCTTGGCACCGGGAAGGCAAGGACCTTCCTTGACCTCGCAAAGGCTGCATTTAATGCCCTGGATATCCCTGAGAATATCGTCTTTATTGATACCCCGGAGGATATCCGCGATAAATACCAGTATTTCACGGAAGCCAATATGGATAAGCTGCGCGCGGTGGGTTATGATGAACAGTTTTATACGCTGGAAGAAGGGGTCGAGGAATATATCCTGGAATTCTTAAAAAATGACAGGTACTATTAAGCCGAGGTGTTTTTAATGGTCAGGGAAGCTCTTTTCCGATTTCGATCAAATAACTTTTTATCTCTTTCAGGGAATTGATGATCTCCACATTTCTCTCACCCTCGCTTTTATGTTTTGAAAGATATTCACGCGCCCCCTGGATGGTATAGCCTTTTTCTTTCACCAGGTTATAAATAAGCTGGAAATTTTCAATGTCTTTAGCGGTAAAAACACGGTTCCCTTTATTGTTCTTACGGGGATGGATGATCGGGAATTCCTTTTCCCAGAAACGGATCAGTGAAGCGTTCACATTGAACATCGCAGAAACCTCACCTATGGAATAATAAAGCTTGTCGGCCATTGTATCTGGGTTTAATCCATGGTTTGGGAAGGACGCTGGGAGAGGATCAGGATCTCCTCGTATTGTTCAGGCGAAACGTCGTTGAAGAAATAATTGATCGGGTTGACCGGCTGGTTATTTTTCCATACTTCGTAATGAAGATGGGGAGAAGTGGATTTTCCCGTGCTGCCTACCGCGCCTATGACCTGGCCCCTTTTCACATGTTCACCTGCACGAACTTTAAAAGACTGGAGATGGGCATACATCGTTTTATAACCGAAACCATGATCGATAACGATCTGGTTACCGTAACCGGATTTCGAACGGTCGCTTTCAAGAATTACCCCATCACCTGTTGCATAGATCTCAGTCCCCGGAGGAGCTGAAAAATCAACGCCTTCATGGAATTTAGGGACTTTGTAATAAGGATCGGTGCGGTAGCCAAAATAGGAGGAAAGACGGCGCAGGTCGTGGTTGCTGACAGGCTGGATGGCTGGAATAGAGGCCAATAGCCTCGATTTATTGATAGCCATGTCATAGACTTCATCGAAAGATTTGGTCTGAACATACATCTTGGCTGTGATCTGGTCCAGCTTTTTTGCCGTATGCACCAGGATCTCGGAGTTCCGGTAGCCTTCAAGGTCCTTATAGCGGTCAGACCCGCCATATCCGGCTTTCCTGGCCTCAGTTGGGATAGGCTCCGCTTCGAAGATCACCCGGTAAATATTGTCGTCGCGGTCGGCCATGTCGCCAAGCACAAGTTCCAGCTTCTCAAGCCGTTCATTGATCAGCTTATACTGCAGCTCGTACTGCCTGATCTCTCTCCGCAGCGCCCTTTCCTTAGGGGAATCGAAGAAATAGGTCCCTACAATGACAAAAACAACGGTGAATACGACACTGGTGGACAGGTAGGAGAGGACCTTGATAATATAATGCCTCGCCGTAAGCCTTGCGTGCTCGAACGATAAAGTTTTATGATTGAATACGTATTTAACTCTGTTGCCCATCCTAAATCAACGTGATGACGCGGTATTAAGTATATTCCAGCCTTTTTGCGATGAAACCGGAGAGCAAAAATAAATAAAATTAATTTTGCAGTTCATTTTTGACAAGCATATTCACAGGCAAATAATCTGAAAATTAATGAAATCAGCTGAAGTAAGGAAAATATTTCTCGAATTTTTTGAGTCGAAAGCGCATAAAATAGTTCCTTCGGCACCGATGGTGGTTAAGAACGATCCGACCTTAATGTTCACCAATGCCGGTATGAACCAGTTCAAGGATGTTTTCCTCGGGCATATGCCGGCCAAATATTTACGTATCGCCGACACGCAAAAATGCCTCAGGGTTTCAGGCAAGCATAACGACCTGGAAGAGGTCGGGCATGATACCTACCATCATACTATGTTTGAAATGCTTGGTAACTGGTCGTTTGGTGATTATTTCAAGAAAGAGGCGATCGAATGGGCATGGGAACTGCTGACGGAAAAATACGGCATTTCTAAGGAAAACCTTTATGTCACCGTGTTTGAAGGCGATGAAAAGGATAATATACCAGTCGACAGCGAAGCCAGGGATATCTGGAGCCACATCATTTCACCCGACCATATTTTATTAGGCTCCAAGAAAGATAATTTCTGGGAGATGGGTGAGACCGGGCCTTGCGGACCCTGTTCGGAGATCCACGTGGATATCCGCACCGAAGAAGAAAAGAGCCTGGTGCCGGGAAAAGAGCTGGTCAACAAGAGCCATCCGCATGTTCTTGAGATCTGGAACCTGGTTTTCATCGAATTCAACAGGCAGATGGACGGAAAGCTGGTCCCGCTGCCGCAGAAGCATGTCGACACGGGGATGGGCTTTGAGCGCCTGACCATGGTGATCCAGGGAAAGAGATCGAATTATGATTCGGATATTTTCCAGCCGACGATCGGTGAAATAGGGAAGATCTCCGGTAAAAAATACGGCGAAAATGAAGATGTCGACATTGCCATGCGCGTTATCGCAGACCATGTGCGGGCCATTTCATTTGCCATTGCCGACGGGCAGTTGCCATCCAATACGGGGGCCGGTTACGTCATCCGCCGCATCCTGCGCCGGGCGATTCGTTACGGCTACACCTTCCTCGATCTGAAAGAGCCTTTTATCCAGCAGCTCGTACCGGTCCTGTCAGAAAATATGGGCGGATATTTCCCGGAACTGCGCTCCCAGGGCGAACTGATCCGGAAAGTCGTGGCCGAGGAGGAGCATTCCTTCCTCAGGACGCTTTCGCAGGGGATCAGGAAGTTCGAGACCTATATCCAGGCCAATGCCGGCAAAAAAGAGATCGACGGAAAGTTTGCCTTTGAACTGTTCGACACCTATGGCTTCCCGGTGGATTTGACCCAGGTGATGGCTTCTGAAAAGGGCTGGACAGTTGATATGAAAGGTTTCCAGGAAGGGCTTGAAGTGCAGAAAAGCCGTTCCAGGCAGGCCGCACAGGTCGATACTTTCGACTGGATAATTCTGATAAAAGGCAAGGATGATACCGAATTCATCGGCTATGATAACAGCGAGGCCGATGTGGAAATCGTGAAATACCGCAAGGTCAAGGCAAAAGGG
This sequence comes from uncultured Bacteroidales bacterium, assembly GCA_964371595.1. GTDB lineage: Bacteria > Bacteroidota > Bacteroidia > Bacteroidales > JAGOPY01 > JAGOPY01. The sequence goes on from CAYJNJ010000009.1 coordinate 13,862, forward strand.
CAGGAGTATTTTGAAATCGTTCTCGACCAGACCCCGTTTTATGCCGAATCGGGCGGCCAGGTAGGCGACCGCGGTTACCTGGAATGCGGCGGACAGATGATCGTCGTTGAAAATACTTACAAAGAGAATGAGCTGATCATCCATAAAACCACTGAAATATTTTCTGAAACCGGTAAAAAGGTCCATGCCGTCGTCGATAGCTGGAAGAGGAATTCCACGGCAAATAACCACAGCGCCACCCATCTCATGCATGCCGCACTGAGAAAAGTGTTAGGGATGCATGTCGAACAGAAAGGCTCGCTGGTGGATGAAGAGCACCTGCGCTTCGACTTCTCCCATTTTGCCAAAATGACCGATGAAGAGATCCGCGAAGTGGAACAGATCGTGAACCGCAAGATCAGGGAGAATATCAGCAAGGGAGAGCAGCGCAGGGTGCCGGTGGATACAGCGAAAAAAATGGGTGCCATGGCTTTATTCGGCGAGAAGTACGGTGAGGAAGTGAGGGTGATCACCTTTGATCCTGCCTATTCCATAGAGCTTTGCGGCGGGACGCATGTGCCTTCCACCGGCCAGATCGGCTTTTTCAAGATCATCTCCGAAGGCGCCATCGCCGCCGGTATCCGCCGTATCGAGGCTGTGACGGGGGAGAAGGCCGAAGCCTACATCTTTGGGCAGGTTGACATGGTCGCTGAGATCCGGGAATCGCTCAAAAATGCAAAAGATCTTGTAAAAGGGGTGAAAGCCCTTTCGGAAGAAAATAAAGCATTACAGCGCAAGATCGAAGAGCTGAACCGCTACCGGGTCGATGCGCTGAAATCGGAATTGCTGGCACAGGCCGAAACCATCAACGGAACCAGGTTCATTGCCACCCGGCTTGATCTCGACGCCAAATCGGCCAAAGACCTGGCTTTCTTACTGAACGAAAAGCAGGAAAGCATGTTCATCCTTTTTATTACCACTGCAGAGGAAAAAGTCAACCTCAGCCTGATGCTTTCCGATGACCTGGTAAAATCCAGGGGCATGCATGCCGGCAACCTGGTAAAGGAGCTTGCGAAAGAGATCAACGGCGGCGGCGGTGGCCAGCCTAATTTTGCGACAGCAGGCGGGACGAACGCGAAGGGGATAGATGCAGTGCTGTTGAAGGCGCGGAAGACAGTTGGACAGTTGGACAGTTGACAGTTGACAGTTGGACAGTTGGACAAAAGTCAGGTTAGTCAATATTGCCACTAAAACACTAAAACACAAAAGATCACAAAATATTGATTATTAAGTTAATAACTTTTGTGTAATTTAGTGTTTCCGTGCTTTTGTGGCAATAAAAAGGCTTCTTCCGACTTCTGTCTTCTGCCTTCTGTCTTCTACTCCGTAACCGGGAAGTTAATGATGCGGTTGACGAACTGGGAGAGGTCGTAATGATCGGTAAAGACTTTATGGAGTTCGTGCAGGATGGGGAATTTGTGGCTGAGGTTCCTTGAGGAGAGGACAGTTACGAGGACGTTCACCGCTATTTTTCCTTCCAGGACTACGCTATCCGACATTTCGCGGGTGAAAAAGCCTTTCCCGATGAGCAGGCCCAGGGTCCGGTTACGGCTGAGGTCGTTGAGGGCAGTAAGGGTGAAATCACCGAAGCCACAGAATTTAAACATCGTCTTTTCGTCACATTCAAATTCCAGCAGGATATCCCTCATTTCCTTGAAAGATTTGGTCAGGACCAGCGAGCGCAGGTTCGGCGCATCGAAGCTGGCGTCAGTGATCCCTGCAACAATTGCATAGATATTTTTCAGGATGCTGAGGAATTCAACGCCCTGCACATCGGTGCTGTAATCGAGGAAAATGTTAGTGTCGCGGAACAATCCCCCGAAGACCGGAAAATGGGCCGGATCGGTGGAGCCAAGCGTGAAGGCTGTAGGCTGGTTGTTGATGATATCGCGGGCAAATGTCGGTCCCTTCATGGTACAAACCGGGTTCGGCAGGAAATCCTTGAGGCAGCGGATGATGGTGCAGTTATGCTCCCCGAATCCTTTGGCAAGGTTGACGATCACCGCCCCGGGAGGAATGATTGCCTGGTGTTCCTTCAGGTAATTCACGGTTTCGACGGAAGGGATTGCAGTGAAAATAAAGCCGGCAGATTTGATCGGATCCAGGCTGGTTGCGGCTTTCAGCCTTGAATTTAATATGATGCCAGGAAAATATTTGCGATTGATGTTTGAATCATTAATGGATCGGACAACTTCTTCTTCAATGGAAACCAGGGTGATATTGTTTTCGGGGTTTTTAGCCAGGGAATTACCCAGGGCGGTTCCGATTGCGCCTGCACCGATAAATACTATGTCATTTGACGGCATCAAAATACGGTTTACGTGTTATATCCTAAAGTTGTGGCAAAATTAGGGTAAAAATAAGTTGGAAATCAAGGTGATTTATTCTCCTTATTTGCCAGGCTGTTTTTAGAAGCTTCATAAATGCTGGCATTCAGTTCAAAGCCGATGAGAAGCATCAGCGCAGTGAGGTTGATCCATACGATGATCATGATCATCGCGCCTAATGAGCCGTAAAATTTGTTGTAATTGGTGAAATTATTGATGAAAATGGTAAATAGCTTAAAACTGATCACAGAAAGGAAGGAAGCAATGATGGAGCCTGCGGAGAAAAAAGGGAAAACCCGCTTTTTTGCCGGGGCAAGGTAATAGATGCTTGAAAATGCCACCAGGGATGTAAGTAAAATGATGATCCACTGGCCGGTGTTAAGCAGAAAATACGTGAAATCATTACTGATGATCCCTTTGCTTTCGATATAATACAGGACGATGGAAGAAATGGCAAGGGCTGCCCCTGAAACGATCATGTTGATAGCCAGGATAAAGACAAGGACCAGTGCGACCAATTGTTTTTTTACTGATGTCCTGGATTCTATCGAATGGGAAGAATGGTTGAAAGCATTCATGATCGCAAGGACGCCGCTGCTGGCAAAATACAGGGTCACCAGGAAACTGATGGAAAGCAGCCCGGTCTGCTGGTTGGTGATGATATCTTCAATCGTTGACCGGAGCAGGACGAAGGCTTCTTCAGGGATGGTTTCCTTCAAGGTCATCATGATACTTTCTTCCAGCCCTTTGATGGGAAAATAGGGGATAAGGGTGAAAAGGAACAAAACTGCCGGGACAAATGCGATGATAAAGGAATAGGATATTGAATTAGCCCTGAGGGAGATGGAGCTTTTCTGCATCCCGCGGATGAAAAACAGTCCAACATCATAAAGCGAGGCACCTTTAAAGCCGGGAAGGAATACTTTACGGGATAAAATGATCAGCGGCAAGGTAATCAGCCTGGAGAACCTGCTGACCAGGCTTTTGATCCATTCCTTAATCCTGGCGATTAAATTTTTCATGATCAGGTTATACTACCGCTTTAAGGCTCATATCAAGACTTTTAATATGATGGGTCAATGCGCCGACAGAAATAAAATCCACGCCGGTTTCGGCATAGCTTCTTAAATTACCGGCTGTGATGCCGCCAGAAGCTTCCGTTTCATAGCGGCGGTTGATCAGTTTCAGGGCTTCCTTCAGATCAGGCACTGAGAAATTGTCGAGCATGATCCTGTCGATGTTTCCTGCATTGAGCACCTGCTGCAATTCGTCAAAATTCCTGACCTCAATTTCAATCTTCAATTTTAATCCTTCCCCCTTCGATCGTAGATATTCATGCACCGCTTCAATCGCTTTCCCAATTCCGCCGGCAAAATCCACATGGTTGTCTTTGATCATGATCATGTCGTAAAGCCCCATGCGGTGGTTTTGTCCGCCACCCGTCCTTACCGCCATTTTTTCTATTTCCCGGAGCAGTGGCGTGGTTTTGCGGGTATCAAGGATTTTGGCAGATGTACCTTCGGTCAGTTTTACAAGATTATAGGTTTGTGTAGCGATACCGCTCATCCGCTGCATGAAGTTCAGGGCAAGCCTTTCGCCCGATAAAATACTTCGCGAGCTTCCTGAGATATAAAAGGCAATATCGCCGGGTTTTACGGGCGTTCCATCGCTGATAACAGCTTCAAAAACCAATGATGGGTCGAGCTGGCGGTAAACTTCACGGGCAATCTCAACTCCGGCAATGATCCCCTCTTCTTTGACTAAGAGCTTTGATTTTCCTGTTGCCTCTGCCGGGATGGTGGCCAGGGAAGTATGATCGCCGTTTCCGAGGTCCTCCTGTAATGCCTTCCTGATAATTTCTTCAATGTTCATGCGTCTTTCCGGAAATTATTTTTTTTCATCGACCCGCAACTTGTGAATAAGGAACCTGCCCTGCTCTTCCCGCAAATAGACATAAACCTGGAAGTTTTTTCCGGCAGATGAGTAATTGCCTATCGCAAACCTGCTTGTAGTATCTGTGGCCCCTTTTTCAAGGATATTGAATGACTCAGAAGGATATTTCTTAAAGAATTCTTTCAGGATCATTTCGGTTTGCGAGGCGCTGTATGTATCTTCGTTATCCGGAAGGCGCAATTCTACGGTGACATTGAAAGAAGCGGAGAGCGCCCTGGCATCAGATTCCCTGAAAGCTTTGACCACCGGGTCGAAAAGCTCATCCTGGGCTACAGCGCTGAACTGGCAGGCAATAAGGATGAAGGCGACCAGGAATAATATTTTTTTCATCAGGTTAGTTTCCTGCAAATTTACCAATAAAATCATGCCATTATTCCCGGCAAGGGTAGCTTTCTCATTCCGAATTGCTAAATTTGTGATAATTACGACCAGGACATGAAGAATATCATCATCACGGGGGCCAGCCGGGGCATCGGCTTTGAGACAGCGCTGGAATTATCCAGGGACAGGCAGAACAAGGTTTTTGCCATCGCCCGAAACCGGGAAGGGCTGAAAAAACTGGAATCCCACTGCAGGCAGGAGACAGGGTTTAACAATGTGAAGATTTTCCCCTTTGACCTTGCTGAAGGAGATTTCGATAACGCATTGCTGCCTGGGATCCAGGAATATATGGATAAAATTGACGTCCTTGTGGTGAATGCAGGGGCGCTGGTCCATAAGCCATTTGAAATGATGGAAGAAGAGGATTTCGACCTGATCTTCAATACCAATGTGAAGAGTGTTTTCAACCTGGTGAAATGCCTGTATTTTAATTTTGCAGATCATTCACATATTGTGACCATCGGGAGCATGGGAGGTTTCCAGGGAAGCGTGAAATTCCCCGGGTTATCCTTATACAGCGCCAGTAAAGGGGCCCTCGCGGTACTTACCGAATGCCTTGCCGAAGAGTTTAAAGGAAGGGGTATTAATGTGAATTGCCTTGCTTTGGGATCCGCACAGACAGAAATGCTGTCTGAGGCTTTCCCGGGATTCCAGTCGCCACTTTCGGCCGGTGAAATGGCGGCATTTATCGCAGATTTTGCATTGCGCGGCCACAAGTGGTTCAACGGTAAAATACTCCCGGTTTCGGTGACAACTCCGTAAAGCCGTCATCCTTCCTGAAAATTCCGGCCAATTATGTATTACTTTTACAGTTCGAAACGATAGAAAGTATTGGAAACTGGGAAATTATGAAAATAAAATTCATCGCCGGCCTTATTTTACTGCTTTCAGCCGGTTTTTGCGGGTTTGCAGCCAGGGTTGAAAAGGTTTATCATATCAGTGACCCTGGGATCAGCCAACAGGATAATTATACAGTGATCAGTTTCGATGGCACGAAATTGCTCGGTGAAACGGGCAAAGCCACGCTGCCTTTCTTCCCCGTAAAACTGCTTTTACCTCCCGGTGAAGTCGCCGTATCCATCGATATTACATTCGAACAGCCTGTAAAACTCGGGGGGCAGTATGATTTGCTGCCCAGGCAGGAAGCCAGGCCTATATCGCTGGGGGAGAGCGGCGAATGGCTTAAGGATGAGGATTTCTATAACAGCACAAGACAATATCCTGCCCGTTTAAAATACCAGGTTGAAACGCAGTTCTACAATGGCTCAGGCATAGCTTTGTCGGCATTTACACCGGTCAGGTATGTCCCGGCAAGAAAGGAAGTGATGTATTACCAGCTTGTCAGGGTGACCATTGAAACCGCCCCGGATCCCAACCTGGATGCGCATTCCCGGAATTTTTTCCCTTCCGGGAATAAAGCGGGAAACCTGGAAATGCTTGTCCAGAACCCTGAAAATATTGCAGATTATTATCCGGGCAGGGAATTCCGGACCAATGATTACGATTATCTCATCATCACACCAAACCAGTATGTTACCGAATTTGATACACTGGCATCGTTTTATAAGCCACGGGGTATCATTACTAAAGTCACTTCGACCGAATATATCAGTTCGAACTTTGTTGGGGCCGATCTCCAGGTGAAGATCAGGAATTATATCATCGAAGAGTACCAGGATAACGGAATTGACTACGTGCTCATTGGTGGCGATGCGAACCTGGTACCCTACAGGGGCTTTTACTGCTATGTAATTTCAGGCAGCGGTGAGTGGGATTATGGGATACCTTCCGATCTTTATTATTCGGCACTTGACGGGAACTGGAATACCGATGGCGATGGAATGTGGGCAGAGCCTGATGAGGATGACCTTTATCCTGAAGTCGCTATTGGCAGGATGACCTTCAGCGATACGGCGGAATTGCACAATATGCTGCATAAAACTATGCTTTACCAGGCTAACCCGGTCGAAGGGGAGTTTACCAGTCCCCTGCTTGCCGGCGAATATCTATATACACCCCCGATTACGTGGGGCTCGGATTACCTGAAATTGCTCGTTGGTTACCGGACTGATAACGGCTATTCGACACATGGCATCCCACCCGGCCAGCCAAGGGATACGCTGTATGATGAGGTTGCAAACTGGACGGAAGTTACACTGAGGGCCCATATCAATGCCGGCCGCCCCTGGCTGCACCATGTCGGCCATGCGAATTACACCTATTCCATGAAAATGGACAACAACGATATCACCAATGCGAATTTCGCCGGGGCCAACGGTATCAATCATAACTACACTATTGTTTACACCCATGGTTGCAACTGTGGTGGCTTTGATCAAAGCGATTGTATTGCCGAAAAAATGGTAGGCATCGATAATTTTGCGGTGGCTTTTGTGGGAAATTCGCGTTACGGATGGTTCAACCAGGGCACAACCGACGGCCCTTCGCAGCATCTCCACCGGGAATTCATGGATGCGCTGTATTACGACAGCCTCTACCATATCGGCATGGCCCACCTGAGGTCCAAATCGGAAACGGCGCCTTTTGTAGAGGTTTCCGGGGAGTTCGAGCCCGGTGCGACACGCTGGTGCTTCTACGATAATTATGTCCTGGGCGACCCCATGATGGCCATGTGGACCGAGGAGCCGTACACACCGCAGGTGACCTATCCTTCCCTGGTCCCGATCGGCGCCGACTCGATGGTGGTGCATGTAAACAATCTGCAGGGTGCCTGCCGGAATTTCACCTGCAGCATTTATTATAATGATTCCCTTTACAGCACGGCTGCAACCAATAATGCCGGGAAAGCGGTGATCATGCTGCAGGCCGGCCTTGCCGAAGGGCCATTGTCGCTTATTGTGGCGGGTTTTAATATCCTTCCGCAAACCTACCCGGTCCATGTCTGCGATTACTGGCTGGGATATTCCTCAGACTGGAACAAAGGAGCGAACTGGTATACAGGGTCTGTGCCCGATAACTCAACTTATGTTATTATCCCGGCTGATCCTGCGGGGCCTTATTTCCCGGTAACGAACACCGGTGCGGGAAGGCAGTGTGCAGGCATTAATATTGAGCCCGGCGCCGATTTTATACTTAAAAGCGGTGAAACCTTTTCTATCGGCGATAACTAAAATCAGCTATCTTTGAGGCCTGAATTTTAGACATCTGCATGGCTTCCGGCAGTATTATCCATCCAGGGATCATTGAAAATATCAACGGCAACAAGGTATCCGTCAGGATACTTTCCCAGTCCGCATGCAGTGCCTGCCACGCTAAAGGGGCCTGCACGGTTGCCGATATGAAGGATAAGATCATTGATACCGAAATGGACCAGCCTGGAAACTGGAAGACAGGGGATGAAGTCATGGTAAGGATGGATGAATCGCTTGGCAGGAAGGCTGTTATCCTCGGGTATGGCTTGCCACTCATAGTGCTGGTGGGCTCTATCATTATCTTTCTGTCGCTGCTCGCGAATGAAGGACTTGCAGCGTTGCTGGCCATCCTGATGCTGGTGCCTTATTATTTGGCCTTGTACCTGTTCAGGAACCGCTTGCATAAGGAATTCAGGTTTACTATTGAATGAACATCTTAACTTAAATCATGTTTATAAAAGAACTTACTCATCTACCCTCAATAAAATTATGACTATTATGAAGCTTAACCGTTTTCTCACTTTACTCATTGCCGTACTGATGGCAGGATTCATCCAGGGACAGGATGGAGATGCAATAAATGTCCCTATCATTATCAAAGCCACCTATTTTGATGTGACCCCGCCATTAAGGGATATGACTATCATCCTTCCCGGCGAGCGCGACCGTTCATGGAAAGATAATATCATCCAGAATAAGTCGATGGAAGAAGAATTTAAGAACCAGGTGTATGACATCCCGGAGGATTTTATTGACCCGGTTCTGCAGACATCCTATCCCGCTACCCGTGAAATTACCGGGCCCGTGCTGAATTTCGACGGGGTGGGCAACGTGAACGGCGTTTATCCGCCTGATACCGATGGAGATGTCGGTCCCAACCATTATTTCCAGATGATCAACCTTTCATTTGCTATCTGGGACAAGCAGGGTGCCTTATTGTACGGACCTGTTGATAACAGCACTCTCTGGAACGGTTTTATCGGGCCATGGACCGGCACCAACGACGGTGACCCGATCGTGCTTTACGATGAGGGCGCCGACCGCTGGATGGCTTCCCAATTCGCGATCAATACCTCCAACGGCTCCTACTGGCAGCTTGTTGCGGTTTCTGCAACTTCCGATCCACTGGGTGCATACAACAGGTATGCTTTCCCTATGCCCGCATTCAATGATTACCCCAAGCTTTCGGTGTGGAACGATGCCTATTATGCAACGTTTAACATGTTTGGCAGTTATACCCGCGTCGGGGTTGCTGCTTTCGAGCGCGATGCCATGATCGCCGGTGACGAAGATGCCCAGATGGTTTATTTTAACCAGCCTTCCGGTACCTTTAGCATGCAACCGGCAGATTTCGATGGACCAGAACCACCGGCAGGTGCCCCCTGCTATTTTGGCTATATCCGGTCGTCGACCCAGAATTTTGAAGTCTATGAATTTGATGTAGACTGGACTACACCTGCCAATTCAGCATTTACGCTGGTCAGTACGCTGGATATTGCTTCCTACAATCCGAATCTCAACGGCGTTCCCCAGCCCGGAACCAACACCCGCCTGGATGACCTGGGCATGATGATCATGTTCCGCCTGCAGTACAGGAATTTCGGCGATTATGAAGTGCTGATGGCCAACCATACGGTGAATGCCGGCTCCGGCAGGACTGGCGTGCGCTGGTATGAATTCAGGAAAGAAACTGGTAGCTGGTACATTTACCAGCAGGGTACGTATGCCCCGTCAGACGGGCAATACCGCTGGATGGGCAGTATCGCCATGAACGGGAACGGGGATATAGCGCTGGGTTACAGCCTTGGAAGCACTACCACTTATCCTTCCATTTATTATGTTGGAAGAAGGGCGGATGCGCCTCTGGGCGAAATGAACCTTTCGGAAATTGAAATTATCGGCGGAACAGGTTCCCAGTCGGGTATAGAAAGGTGGGGCGATTATTCCTGCTTATCTGTCGACCCTACTGACGACAGCACCTTCTGGTTTACTACCGAATACATGAGAAGCAGCTGGAAAACCCGGATTGCCTCCTTCGATTTCGGCCCGATACTGCCTCCCGAAGTTTTTGCCGGGAATGATACATCGATCTGCGAAACCTCATCATTCCTGACCGATGGCGAGGCTTACCACCAGCAATCCGTTACCTGGTATACTTCCGGGACCGGCTTTTTTATTGATCCTTACGATGTCCAGGCAATCTACCTGAGATCACAGGCCGATGTCGACACCGGTTATGTAAACCTTTGGCTGATAGGCACAGGCTATATCGAAGGCCAGGATGATTCCGACACAGTAATGGTAACCTATGAAAAAGCTGCAAAAGCTTTCGCCGGACCTGATTCGACAATTTGTGACGATGAGAGCATTATGCTTTCAGGCTCGGCGATCAACCAGGATTCCGTTTCCTGGAAATCCGACGGTGACGGGATTTTTGACAATCCGGCCATTACAACCCCGGTATATACACCAGGTCCGGCGGATATTAGCACTGGATTTGTATGGCTGAGGTTAACGGCCTATGATACCCTGCCCTGCACCAACTCACATACCGACAAGCTTAAGTTAACCATCGATGAGTGCACCGGCATCGGTGAACTTAAAGAAAATGGACTTATCCTTAAAGTCATTCCAAACCCTGCAAATTCACTGCTTAATTTCCAGGTTTCGGGAGTGAAAGATACCGGGCCCATGACACTTTCCATGACTAATTCGCAGGGAGTTGTCGTATTTACTATGAAGCTGTCGCTGACTGCCGGGCAATATTCAAATAGCATGGACGTAACAAGGTTCCCGAGAGGCATTTATTACCTGAAAGCCGGTAATACACAGGAACAGGTCATCCAAAAAGTTATCCTGCAATAGCGATTATAATTTAGAGCGCTTCTAAACATTTCAGAACTTTATGATTTTCAGAACCTTCAAATTTCAATAATTTGAAGGTTCTTCTTTTTTATCCATAATATTCTGAATATTAATGTGATATCGCTTATATTTATTTAAGCCCTATTTGTTATAAGTTTCACAATAGTTGTTAAATTTGCTCCTCCTTAAAGAAACCAAACACAGGTACAGGCTTTAAAGAGGAGCAATTTTAAAAGTGGACTAAGGTGAACAGTATCATTATTTTAGCCGTTGTTTCGCTCAGTGCAATAGGCTTGATTTCCGCGGTAGTACTCTATTTCGTCGCCCAAAAATTTAAAGTTATCGAAGATCCCCGGATTGGGCTTGTTGAAGAAGTCCTACCCTCGGCCAATTGCGGTGGTTGCGGATTTGCAGGATGCCGGAATTTTGCGGAGGCGCTGGTAAGCAATGCCGAAAAGGAAAAATCGATAGAGGGCTTGAACTGCCCTGTCGGTGGTGCCGATGTGATGAAGCAGGTTGCTGCGATACTGGAGCTTGAAGCGCCGGAAACCGAACCGATGATCGCAGTGATCCGTTGCAACGGTTCATTTGCGAATGCGCCTTCCAAGGTGAAATACGATGGCCCTGCGACGTGTGCTTTTGCACATAACCTGTATGCCGGCACCAGCGGTTGCGCCTTTGGCTGCCTTGGCCTGGGCGATTGCGTAACGGCCTGTATCTTTGATGCTATTGAAATTGATGCTGTTACCGGGCTTCCGGTTGTGAACGATAAATGTGTTGCCTGCGGCGCCTGTGTGAAAGCCTGCCCAAGGGCAATCATTGAATTGCGGTTCAAAGGAAAGAAAGACCGCAGGATCTTTATCGGTTGCGTCAATAAAGAAAAAGGCGGCCCGGCCAGGAAAAACTGTACCGTAGCCTGTATCGGCTGTGGAAAATGCGTGGAGGCTTGTGCTTTCGATGCCATCACCCTTGAGAATAACCTTGCTTATATAGATTTCGAAAAGTGCAAACTCTGCCGTAAATGTGCACCGGTTTGCCCTACAGAAGCGATCCATGAGATCAATTTCCCTGCACGCAAGGAAAAAGAACCGGTAGCAGTATAAATAATTATCAAAGTAATACAAAAAAGGATGTGTGCATTGAAAACTTTCCGTTCCGGAGGGATCCATCCGCCAGAAAACAAACTCTCAACAGGCTCTGCGGTTGAAGTATTTCCTTTGCCCAGGCAGGTGAGTATCCCTGTCAACCAGAACCTGGGGGCGCCGGCGGTACCGCTGGTCAATAAGGGGGATACGGTCAGGGTTGGTCAATTGATTGCCAAAGGCGAAGCCTTTATTTCTTCCAACGTTCATTCCCCGGTATCAGGAAAAGTGCTGAAAATTGACGAGATGGCCGATCAGACCGGCTTCAGGAGAAAAGCTATCGTGATCATTGTTGAAGGGGATGAATGGGAGCCCGACATTGACAGGAGCCCTGACATCCGTCGTGAGATCACGCTCTCCCGCGAAGAGATAGTGAAAAGGATCCATGATAAGGGCATAGTCGGGATGGGTGGCGCTACTTTTCCATCTCACGTGAAACTCATGCTGCCCGAAGGGAAGAAAGCGGAATATCTTATCATTAACGGCGTAGAATGTGAACCTTACCTTACCGCCGATCATCGCCTAATGCTGGAAAAAGGGGAAGAAGTGCTGATCGGTACGAAAATCCTGATGAAAGGCCTTGGCGTAGAAAAAGCTATTATAGGTATTGAGAATAATAAGCCCGATGCCATCCGCAACATGACGGAACTGTCAGCAAAATACCCGGGGATCAGTGTCCAGCCGCTGAAAGTCAGGTATCCGCAGGGTGGAGAAAAGCAGCTCATCAATGCTTTGCTGGGACGCGAAGTGCCATCCGGCAAGCTCCCTATCGAAGTAGGCTGCGTGGTAAACAATGTAGGAACTGCATTCGCTGTGTACGAAGCGGTGCAGAAAAATAAGCCGCTGATTGAAAGGATAGTGACTGTAAGCGGTAAAACCGTTGCGAGGCCTTCCAACTTCATGGTCAGGATAGGCACGCCGGTTCAGGAAATCCTTGAAAAAGCCGGCGCTGACCTTGAAAAGACCGGCAAGGTGGTCAGCGGGGGCCCGATGATGGGGAAAGCACTGAATTCCATCGAAGTGCCCGTAGTTAAAGGGACCTCAGGACTGCTGCTCTTTGCCGAAGATCATTCTTCGCGGGTCATAGCAAGGGCCTGCATCCGGTGCGGACGTTGTGTCGGCGTCTGCCCCCTGGGGCTTGAACCGATACTCCTGGCACAGTATTCAGAAAAAGCCATGTGGGATAATGCCGAAGCCAATATGATCATGGACTGCATGGAATGCGGCTCCTGCCATTATACCTGCCCTTCCGGGCGCCCGCTCCTGGATTATATCCGGCTGGGCAAAAGTAAAGTAGGTCAAATTATCAGAAACAGAGGAAAAAAATAAGCTATGGGCGTATTAACAGTTTCAGGATCTCCCCACATCCACAGCGATCAGCCTGTCAACAAGATCATGTTCGGGGTGGTCATTGCGATGATCCCGGCCATGCTGGTTTCATTTTATTTTTTCGGCCTGGATGCAGCCAGGGTCACACTGATCTCGGTGCTGGCCTGCCTGTTCTTCGAATGGGTGATACAGAAATACCTGCTGAAAGGGCCCCTTACAATTAACGACGGATCGGCCATCGTTACCGGCATCCTGCTGGCATTTAACGTACCCAGCAACCTGCCATCCTGGATGCTGATCATCGGGGCCTTCGCGGCTGTCGTTATCGCTAAGATGAGCTTTGGCGGCCTTGGAAAGAATCCTTTCAACCCGGCGCTCGTTGGCCGTGTATTTCTCCTGATCTCCTTCCCTGTCGCTATGACCACCTGGCCTGTCCCGAACCCTGTTTTCGGCGGAACGGCCGTTACCGATGCCATCACGGGCCCTACCACCCTTGGATTCATAAAGGAAGGACTGAAAGCCGGAAAAACAGTCTCGGAATTACTCCCCCAGGTGCCGACCTATGCAAGTGAATTCCTGGGAAACCAGGGTGGTTCGCTCGGGGAGGTTTCGGCCATTGCCTTGTTGTTAGGCGCCCTATTTATGTTCTATAAAAAAATCATCACCTGGCATATCCCCGTATCTTATATCCTGTCGGTTGTGATCTTTTCAGGGATATTCTGGCTCATCAATCCCGAACAATACCTCGACCCCGTATTTCATCTTTTAACAGGCGGTATGGTCCTGGGTATCTTTTTTATGGCAACCGACATGGTTTCCTCCCCGATCTCTGCCAGGGGGATGCTTGTGTTTGGTGCAGGGTGCGGGATACTTACCATCCTGATCAGGACCTGGGGAGGCTACCCCGAGGGGGTGTCTTTTGCCATCCTGATCATGAACGCATTTACGCCGCTGATCAATAAAGGCTTTAAGCCAAGAAGGTTTGGAGTGGTCAAGAAAAGTTAATCTTAAAGATTATGGCAAAGAAAGAATCTTCCCTGAAAAATATGATCATCTCACTGGTGATAATCTCCTTTGTTGCTTCCCTTGCCCTGGGCGGAATTTACACTATCACCAAAGAGCCCATTGAATTAGCCGCCAGAGCCAAGCAGGTGAATGCAATCAAAGAAGTGCTGCCGCAGTTTGACAGCCTGTATTCTTACAAAGTTATGCCGGAAAACGGTAAAGACTCTGTTACCATCCATTTGGGATTATCAGGTGACAGTCTTGTCGGGACTGCCATTGCCACGTATTCAAATAACGGGTACAATGCAACGCAGATACAGCTTATGGTAGGGTTTCTTCCCAATTCAACCATAAACAACATCTCCGTAGTTCAGCAAAATGAAACCCCCGGGCTTGGAACAAAAATGAAAGAGCCTAAATTCAAGGATCAGTTTAATAAGATAAATCCTGCCGATTTTAAGCTTAAGGTGAAAAAAGACGGGGGTGAAGTAGATGCAATTACGGCTGCGACGATCTCTTCAAGGGCATTTTGTGATGCTGTTGACAGGGCATGGCAGGTTTATCAAAAGAATGGAGGGAATTAATCATGAACCAGTTAAAGAATTTCACCAAAGGCTTCGTCAGGGAAAACCCGATTCTGGTTTTGCTCCTGGGTACCTGTCCGACCCTGGCCGTTACTACCTCTGCGATCAACGGACTGGGGATGGGGCTGGCCACGACATTTGTTCTTGTAGGCTCAAATATGGTGGTCTCCCTTGTCAAGAATTCCGTTCCCGATAAGGTAAGGATCCCCGCTTTTGTAGTAATCATTGCTTCTTTCGTAACCATTGTCCAGTTGCTGATGCAGGCCTACACACCTTCGCTTTATGATGCGCTGGGCATTTTCATCCCGCTCATTGTAGTGAACTGTATCGTACTTGGCCGTGCGGAGGCTTTTGCATCAAAACAGGGTGTCCTTTCCTCGGGGATCGACGGCCTTGGGATGGGTTTAGGGTTTACGATGGCCTTGTTCCTGCTGGGATCGGTGAGGGAAGCCCTTGGAAATGCTTCTGTTATGGGTTATAAATTTGCCGAAGGCGACGGGATCCTCATATTTGTCCTCTCCCCGGGAGCATTTATCGCCCTCGGTTACTTTATCGCCCTGATGAACCGGATTAAAAAAACTTCCTAAAACACTGGCAATATGGAATATTTCGTAATTGTAATTTCAGCCATTTTCGTTTCCAATATCGTGCTTTCCCAGTTCCTGGGCATCTGCCCATTCCTGGGGGTCAGCAACAAAGTAGGCACCGCTGTGGGCATGAGCGCAGCCGTCGTATTTGTTATCGCCCTCGCCACGATCGTTACCTGGGTTGTCCAGATCTACGTGCTTGAACCATTCAACATATCCTTCCTTCAGACCATCAGCTTTATCCTGATCATCGCCTTTTTAGTCCAGATGGTCGAAATCATCCTCAAGAAAATTTCACCTCCTCTATACCAGGCACTCGGTATATACTTACCTTTGATCACAACAAATTGTGCCGTGCTCGGCGTGGCGCTCCTGGTACATACCAAAAGCTATAACCTGCTCCAGAGTGTGGTCTATGGCACATCCATCGCAGTGGGATTTGGTTTTGCCATTGTGCTCTTTGCCGGCATTCGCGAACATACAGAATTGATGGGCACCCCGAAAGGTATGAAAGGCGTCCCCATTGCCCTCATCACGGCGGGCATTCTGTCACTGGCCTTTATGGGCTTTAGCGGACTGGTAAAATAATGGATGAAGAAAAAGTAATTTATTTCAAAGACGTCCCCGTTTATCAGCGGGAATCCATGGTTTTCTCCGGGGCTTCACTCGAGGTGAAGCAAGGGGAATTTGTGTACCTTATCGGGAAAACAGGGACAGGGAAAAGCTCGCTTCTGAAGGCAATGTATGCTGAATTGCCTGTTAAACAAGGAGAAGCGGTTGTGGCTGGTTGTAATCTTATCGGTATCCGGTCCAGGGAAATTCCCCTGCTGCGGCGGAAATTGGGAATTATTTTCCAGGATTTCCAGCTCCTTTCCGACAGGAACGTGGAGGAGAACCTGATGTTCGTCCTTAAAGCCACGGGCTGGAAGAATAAAAAGGAGATGAAAGATCAGATCAAGACAGTTTTGCAAAAGGTCGGGCTCTCAACGAAAGGATTTAAGCTTCCGCACCAGCTATCCGGCGGGGAACAGCAGAGAGTGGCCATCGCCCGTTCACTGCTTAACGATCCTGAGATCATCCTTGCCGATGAACCGACAGGGAACCTCGATCCTGAAACATCCAGGGAGATCATGAGGTTGCTGATTGAGATCAGCCAGGCCGGTCGCGCCGTACTGATGGCAACACATAATTATCTTTTGTTGAATGAATTTTCTTCGCGGATCATACGGTGCGAAGGAGGTAAGCTTCACAGCTTGTAGATCAGTTCCAGCATCTTCCGTCCGTTGACCATATTATCATATCTTTCTTTCAGTTTTTCAGACCGCAGCAAAGATTCTTCCGCCGTAAATTCTTTATCGAACAGTTCTTTCAGTTTTAATTGAAGTTCTTCGGTAGTATTCCCCATTTCACATAAACCATCCAGCGAGGTGCCTTTGACCATGGCTTCGTTCACCAGGCAAAACCTGCCATTGTACAGCGTGTTCAGCAGCTTGAGCTTCAGCCCCGTAGCCTGGAATGTAACCAGGATATTCACCTGGGCATTGCGGATCAGGTCGAACATTTTATCGTCTTCCGGGTTGGCAACCAGCATAACGTTGGAATAAGGGGCAGCCAGTTTTTTGAACCTCTCCCTGGGCTTCATCCCGGCAATGATCAGCGGGAAATCCAGAGTATTGAATACTTTGGTGATCAGGTATGTTGCGGCGAACTCATTTTCCGGGACTTCAATATTTCCATGGTAAAGTGCATAATCACCTTTGCCGGGAAGGATAGAAACATTGTCGTTGGCATGGAAGCTGGGAAGGTGGTATATCGCTTTTCCGCTGAAATGGGCCCTGAGATAATCCGTGTCATGCTGTGAGACGGCCAGCATCAGGTCGGCGTGGCGGAGCACTTTCTGGTAAAGCCTTAATTTGGCACTCGCAAGCAGGAAATAGATCCGGTTGCGGAGGTTTGCATCGACCTTGAAAAGGTTAAAATAATAGCGGTGTTCTATATTGCTTTCGCGATAAATCTTAAACCTGGATTTCAGGCGCGGGTCGTTGAGATAGTAGCAGCTATGCAGGCCTTCAAACAGGATAGGGTGATCGTCCGTTAAAAGGTTTTTCACTAGTTCTTCCGATTTCCTCGAAGTAACAATGTAAGGAGCAAAGCTCAGGGCGGAGCGTAATCCAGTTATCCTGGGGTAATAGAAGACTTCTTCACAACATTCATTCAGTTCCTGTGACCGGTCCCTGCCAGGATATTCAAAGCAATGAAGATGGATTTTAACACCCAGCCTGTGAAGGGTCTTGAGCTTGAAAAAGACATCGATGACCCCGCCGTAATTCGGGGGATATGGAATATCGAAGGAAATAATATGCAGGTGTTTATCCGGCATAAGGTTTATAGACAGTGATTAAGACCATTTTCTCATTTTCCCAGCAAAGTTCACTTGCCGCAAATTTAAGGTTTTCTTTCCATTGTGCAATGCGGACAGGGTCAGCCAGCATCTCCTTCATTTTCGCAGCGATATGTTCAGGATCGTGGTTATCGATAAGCATGCCGACTTTATACCCCAGGACTATTTTACTGATCTCAGGCAGGGGAGAGGCTAGGACCGGGACACGTGCCTGTATATAATCAAAGAGCTTGTTGGGCAGGCTGAAATGGTAGTTGATATTGGTGTCTTTATCGATGGTAAGCCCGATATCGGCATGCACTGAATAATTGTACAGTTCTTCAGAAGGCAGTCTTGGGATGAATTTCACCTTATCTTTCAGCAAGGGGTCGCCGGCAAGCTGCTTAAGCTTCCCGATCACATCTCCACTGCCAATGATAAGCAACAGGGCATTGTCGGTATATTTCATGGCCATGACGGCTTCTTCCGCGCCCCGGTCGATATTGATGCCTGCCCCCTGCAGAAGGATGATCTTCCTGTCTACGGGCAAGTCAAGATCATTTCGCGTTTTCAATATACGGTATTCCCTGGAATAGGGCACATTGCGGGCAACCTTCACATCTACATGGTAAAGGTCCCGGAAAATCCCGGCCAGCGATTCATTGACAGTGAAAACATGCTTCAGCTTCGGAAAAATCCGGCGTTCAATGGCTTTCCAGGTATTTTGCACCCATCTGCGGTCAACGAGCTCGGGGACCTCTGTGAAGTTCTCATGGCTGTCGTACACAATCGGGATTCTTTTTAATTTGGAAATGATATAATTAGGTAATAAGGTGTCGAGGTCATTGGAAACAAGAAGATGGGCTTTGCGAACGATTAGGTATAAAAAAAGGCGGATATTGAATTCCATATAGAAAAACGGCCCTTTTTCAAAGATAAGGCACATGCGGTGTTGTGAAAATGGCTTTTGGATTAACAGGGCCGAGTCCCTTTTTTTGCGGCCGACCAATTGCACCTCAAACCCCAGTTCATGCAGTGTCCTGCAGGTGCGGTCAACGCGCTGGTCGGTGTTCAGGTCGTTTATTACTGATACAATGACTTTTTTCAATTCCTTGAATAATGAAAAGGTCTGTTAATCCTGTATTGCGAAATTATGAATTATCGCCGACAAATCGTTAAATTTGGTGTTTCAACAACGGGCAAACCATGGAGATATTTCCCAATCATTCGCTATTCAAATTTAATACCTTCGGTATTGATGTTAAGGCCAGGGAGTTTGCAGAGGTTGAAAGGGAAGCCGATCTCGTTGAAATTATTTCCGATTGTCGTGATAAATCCAGGAAATTGCTGATCCTTGGCGGGGGCAGCAATGTGCTGTTTACCGGTGATTTTGACGGGATGGTTGCAAGGATTTGCACCAGGGGCATGGAGATTATCGCGGAAGATGAAGAAGAAGTCAGGCTCAGGGTGGCCGCCGGAGAGGACTGGGACGGGCTGGTACAATATTGTGTAGAGCAGGGCTGGGGCGGGCTGGAAAACCTCTCGGGGATACCGGGATATGCCGGCAGCAGCCCGATCCAGAATATCGGGGCTTACGGGACCGAGTTGAAAGACCACTTTTTATCACTGGAAGGCATCAACCATTGCACCGGCGAAAAGGTGCAGTTTGATGCGGAGCGTTGCCAGTTTGGCTACCGCGACAGCATATTCAAGCGTGCACTCAAAGGCAGGATAGTTATAACGAATGTCATTTTCCGCCTAAGTAAAAAACCGGTTATAAACCTCACGTACCAGGCCCTGAAACAAAAATTATCCACGATACCAGAAAAAGAGATCACGATACAGAATGTCCGCGAAACAGTCCTTGGGATCAGGTCATCCAAGCTGCCTGATCCGAAAGTTATCGGCAATGCAGGGAGTTTCTTTAAGAACCCGGTAATTGGTGCTTCGAAACTGGAAGAATTGAAGGATAGGTTTCCAGGATTAGTTTTCTTTGAATTGCCGACCGCCGACCGCCGACCGCCGACTGCCGACTATAAATTAGCTGCCGGCTGGCTCATCGAGCAATGCGGATGGAAAGGGTACCGGACCGGGGATGCCGGCGTGCACAAAGACCAGGCCCTTGTGCTTGTTAATTACGGCCATGCTTCCGGCCACGAGATCCTCGACCTGGCATTGAAAATTCAGCAGTCGGTGAAGGAAAAATTTGGCGTAGAGCTGGAAAGGGAGGTGAATGTGATTCAGTAGGGGCGACCGGTCCTATGATGAATTTTACTCTTAAATACTTTTTTGTATGGATTTTATCTAAATTTGATCTTACTTGAGTTTAGTAAAAAGGATGTTTAATAATATCTCATTGCTTAATGTTGTTCAGTGGATCTGGCGAAAGAAAGAAGCGTTAATCTGGCTTTCAGCATTGATCTTCCTCGCCATTTCTAACCCGGCCGGGCACCATTACACGCTTTGCCCCCTGGATAACCTGGGTATTACCTATTGCCCGGGTTGCGGACTGGGAAGATCGGTGGGCTATTTTTTCAGGGCCGATCTTGCATCTTCCGTCCTTTCGCACCCTTTAGGTGTCCCGACAATTATCCTGCTGATTTACAGGTCAGTTAAAATATTGACCGGTCAAAATGATTTTAATTTCTCAACCATTAAATAATAGAACGTATGGCTAACTTATTCCAGTTTTTACCTGAATTACAAGGACGTGAGCTCATGTTCGTCCAGGGGCTCACTAAAGATTTCACCGAATCACAGCTGATGAACTTTTCAAACCTTTACCGTGTACGCAGACGTGACCCTCAAATTATCCTTCTGACAACGCTGGTCGGATTTGTTGGATTCGCCGGTATTCAGCGCTTTCTTATCAACCAGATCGGGATGGGGATCCTGTATTTGCTAACCGCGGGACTTTGCTTTATCGGAACAATTATAGACCTGATCAATTACCAGGACCTTGCTATTGAATATAATATGAGAATGGCTAATGAGTCGGCCATGCTGGTGAAAGGGATGTCCTGAGCCTGTTTTTCTTATGCCAATAGTGCCCCGGTCAGCTCTGAAACTGATTTGACCCCGTGACGCACCATATATTCCTCGATCCCTTCCAGGATTTTAATGGAAACTGCCGGATCGATATAATTGGCTGTGCCTACCTGGATTGCGCTTGACCCTGCCAGGAGGAATTCGATGGCATCCGTGGCGTTCATGATCCCGCCCATCCCGATTACCGGGATAGATACGGCTTTGTAAACATCCCTGACCATCCGCAGGGCGATTGGCTTTATTGCCGGCCCTGACAGGCCACCGGTGACAGTTCCGAGGATAGGTTTCCTTGTTTCGGCATTGATCGCAATCCCAAGGAAAGTGTTGACAAGGGAAACGGCATCTGCACCGGCATCTGCCACGATTTTTGCCATCATAGCTATATCTGTCACATTAGGTGACAGCTTGACGATCAGGGTGCCTTTGAAAACCTCACGAACCGCCCTGGTAGCTTCCGCCGCCGTTTTAGGATTGATGCCGAAAGCCATGCCGCCGGCTTTGACATTAGGGCAGGAGATGTTCAGCTCGATGGCCTCTATCCCTTTAACATCATTGATTTTTGAAGAAATGGTAATATAATCCTCAATTGTTGAACCATTGACATTAGGTATGATATAAGTGTCGAAATGTTTGATCCGGGGATAAATCGAACTAATGTAGTTATCTATTCCTTTATTCTGTAAGCCTACGGAATTAAGCATTCCTGAAGGCGTTTCGGCCATCCGCGGGTAGGGGTTGCCTTCCCGGTTCTCCAGTGTTATGCCTTTGGTGAAGATGGCGCCCAAACGGTTAACGTCCATGAAATCGGCATATTCCTCACCGTAGCCGTAAGTGCCGGAAGCCGTCGATACAGGGTTCTTCCAGGTCAGCTTATGAATTTTGACTTCCAGGTTTACCATTTCAATTCGTTGACGTTAAAAACAGGTCCATCGGTACATACACATAAATTGCCCTTCCGGGTCGGGACGATGCAGCACAGGCAGGCCCCAAATCCGCAGGCCATGGTATTTTCTAGCGAAACTTCACAGGGAATGTTTTTCTCCCTTGCAATATTTGCAATGGCCTTCATCATCTTATCCGGGCCGCAACTGACGATGAAATCAAAAGGCAGATCCGGAGTTTTGAAGATGCTGTGCTGCGTGACAAGCCCTTTTTCCCCTAATGTCCCGTCTTCAGTAGTCACCAGGACTTTCCCTAGTTTCTGAAACTGGTCGGTCAGGACGATCTCATCCGCCGACCTGGCCCCGAACAGGAAAGTGACTTCTGTGTTTGCCCTTTCAAATGCTTTGCCGTAAAGGATAAAAGGTGCAACACCAGATCCGCCGGCTACAACAAGGATCCGTCCTGTCGAAGGTATAGAAAAACCATTTCCGAGAGGGTAAATCAGGTTCAGTTTTTCACCATTTCTCTTTTCGCCCATCAGCCTTGTCCCTTCACCAATCACTTTGACGAAAAAACTGATCGTGTTTCTTTCATAATCCACATCATAGACCGAAAATGGCCTTCTCAGGAAAACCTTGGGTGAATTGGCGATTTCAATTTCGGCAAAATTGCCGGGCAGGATAACGGGAAGTTTTTCCCCGGCTTCAAGTTCGATAATAAAAGTCTTATTGTTAAGCCAGTGCAGGTTGGTTACGGTCAGGTCCTCGATTCTTTTCATGCGGTCATGCATTGACAAAATCCGCTATGCCTTTTCCTGTTCCTCTGCTTCAGCCGGTTTGGCCTCAGTAGTGTCCACCTCCGGTTCTTCTTCAAAATCCAGCAGCTCTTTTTCAGTCAGCAAGTTATACCAGGCGATGGCTTTTTTCATATCGGAAACATAAACCCTTTCCGGGTCATATTCAGGAATGGCATCCAGGAAAAAAGCTTTGATGACCTGGCTATCGCTGGCGGCATCAGGGCCGGGCTGACCGGCAAGTTTATCCTGCATCTTTTTAAAAACGTCTTTAAGGGGAAGGTCATCCTCGACGGTGGTGAAAATACTGATTTCCTCAAGTGAGCTAACCCTTTCGTGGGCAAAGACGGGGAACCGCTTCTGGTCGGCCAGGGATTCGACGATAAAGCCTGATTTAGTCTGCGAAAGCATTTTATAAAGTCCGGGCTTGCCGCTTATAGCTAATATTTTGCTGAGTTCCATCGTTTAAATTTTCAGCAAAATTACAAAATTCCTGCGGTTGAACGTAATAGATTTCGTTTTTCGAAACCTTTCTGTCGTCCCTGATGGGACTTTATTTGGTGTATTGGGATTCCATTTCTACCAAACTGACGTCCTTAAGGACTTATTAGTTATGAAAATGCCTAAATGAACCGGTTTAACAAGTCCCGCAAGGGACGATAGTTTGGTTTCACTGATAATGGCCAGATAAACAAAGTGCCGTAGGCACGGCAGAAAAGATAAAAGGCATATTTGGACTACGCAAATGTTTGCAAATCGTGCAGCCTTTTGTACAAACCGCCGGTCTTCATCAATTCTTCATGGTTGCCTTTTTCGGCAATTTTACCTTTTTCAAGGACGATGATCTCATCGGCGAATTTTATCGTGGATAAGCGATGCGCGATCACAATGGAGGTACGGTCTTTCATTACCTTCAGCAAAGCGTCCTGTACCAGCCGTTCTGACTCAGAATCAAGGGAAGAGGTGGCTTCATCGAGGATGAGGATGGGAGGGTTGCGAAGGATGGCCCTGGCGATGCTGATGCGCTGCCGTTGTCCACCCGAAAGCTTTGCCCCGCGGTCGCCGATATTGGTATCGTAACCTTCTTCCATCGCCATAATAAACTCGTGCGCATTAGCTACTTTCGCCGCTTCCATCACGGCTTCCCTGCTAATGCCTTCCTTACCGAAAACGATATTGTTAAAAACCGTATCGTTGAAAAGGATCGATTCCTGGGTCACGATGCCCATCTGTGACCTCAGGTCGTCGATGCGGTAATCTTTGATGTTGATGCCATCTACCAGGATCTCGCCGCTTACAGTGTCATAAAATCGCGGCAGCAGGTCGACAAAGGTCGATTTACCTCCCCCTGACGGCCCGACGAGGGCAATGATCCTGCCTTTCTTTATCTCAACGCTGACCTTGCTTAACACTTCATCGTTCTCATAACTGAACGACACATCACGGTATTCGATCTTATCTTTGAATTCATCGATCCGCACGGGATTTTCCTTTTCGATGATCACTTCTTCTGCATCTAAAATTTCAAAGATCCGCTCTGCCGAAGCAATACCTTTTTGAATGCTGTAATAGCCGGTGGAAAAAGATTTTGCCGGTGGAATGATCTGTGAGAAAATCAGGATATAAGTGATGAAAACCGCTGCCGTTATAGTTCCGGAGTCTCCCAGTACCAGCCGTCCGCCGTACCAGAGGACTATGATGATGACTACTGACGAAAGGAATTCGCTCATCGGTGAAGAAAGGTCGCGCGTCCGGAGTACTTTCACCATCATTTTTGAGTAATTACGGTTGAGATCACGGAAACGGAGGTCAGAAAACCCGATTGCAGTGAAAGCCTTGATGATGCGAAGGCCGCTGATCGTTTCCTCGACAACCGATAAAAGCCCCGAAAACCGTTGCTGCGCGACTTTCGATTCCTTTCTCAGGTTCCTTCCGATAACCCCGATCACATACCCGGTCATCGGTAAAAGAATGGTTACGAAAAAGGTGAGCTCAGGGCTCATGATCATGAGCGTGACGTAATAGGCGATGATGGTGATAGGGTCACGGAAGATGATCTCGAGGTAATGCATGATGGAAACGTCTATTTCCTGGACATCCGTGGTGATCCTCGACATGATGTCGCCCTTTCGCCGTTGGTTGTAATAGGAAAGAGGCAGTATGAGGATTTTGTGATAAAGGTCGTTCCGGATGTCCCTTACCGAATGGACCCTGACCTTGGCCAGGAAGAACATGGCAAGAAAACGGAAAAGGTTCCGGAAAAAGAAGGTGGCAAGCAGGAATATGCAAATGAAAATCAATGCATCTACTTTTCCCTGCTGAATGATGATCTTACTGATGTAATAATTCAGGAAATCAATGACGGCCTCTGCGTTCAGCTTAAAATCAGGCCTTACCGTGACCAGATCCTCGATCCCGAACAGCAGGTTAAGAAAAGGGATCAGCATGACAAAGGTTACCAGCGAAAAAACGATCACCATGATGTTGGCGACGACATTAAGCAGGGCATGGACCCAATAGGGCTTGATGTAGGCAAGGATCCTTAAAAATTTCTTCATACAGTATTATTGCTCCGTCAGATGATGTCGATGCCGGTATAATTTTCCGGTGTTATGCTTTTTAACTCTGCTTTGATATTTTTAGGGACCTTCAGTTCATCAATAAAAGCATGAAGGATTTTTTTATCGATCTTTTTATTTGTCCTGGTGAGCGTTTTTAACGCTTCGTAAGGATTCGGATAATTTTCCCTGCGAAGGATCGTCTGGATTGCTTCTGAAACGACAGCCCAGTTATCCTGGAGGTCCTGGTGAAGCTTTTCTTCATTGAGGATAAGCTTATCCATGCCTTTCATCAGGGATTTGATAGCGATCATCGTATGGGCTATAGGGACACCTATATTGCGGATCACGGTCGAATCGGTCAGGTCGCGTTGTAAGCGCGAAATGGGAAGCTTTTCAGACATGTGACCGAAGATGGCGTTGGCCATGCCCAGGTTGCCTTCCGCGTTCTCAAAATCGATGGGATTGACTTTGTGCGGCATTGCTGAAGAACCCGTCTCCGTAGCCTTTATCTTCTGCTTGAAATAATCCATCGCAATGTACATCCACATATCCCTGCAAAGATCAATGAGGATGGTGTTAATGCGGCTGAGATTGTCAAAAAGCGCAGCAAGGTTATCGTAATGCTCGATCTGCGTTGTGGCCTTCTGCCGCGTGAGGCCTAAAGAATGGTTGACAAACTGGTCGCCGAAGGCCGCCCAGTCGATATCGGGATACGCTGCCTTATGCGCGTTGAAATTACCTGTTGCACCGCCGAACTTGGCCCCGAAGGGGATGGTTTTCAGCAGGGCAAGCTGGTTCTTCAGCCGGTCTGAGAAGACATAGATCTCTTTGCCAAGCTTTGTCGGCGAGGCCGGCTGGCCGTGCGTCCGGGCAAGCATGGGAATATCTTTCCATGCTTTCGCTTTTCGCGTCAGCATATCTTCAAGCTCGTTTATCAACGGCAGGACCACATCGTGAAGGGCCAGTTTGGTCATATAAGGAATTGCCGTGTTGTTGATATCCTGGGAAGTCAGCCCGAAATGGACAAATTCCTTGTAGTTCTTTATCTTCAGTTTTTCAAACTGTTTTTTCACATAATATTCTACCGCTTTCACATCGTGATTGGTAGTCTTTTCAATCTGTTTCACTTCTTCGGCATCCTGGAAAGTGAAGTTGCGGCTGATGCCCCTCAGCTCTTCGAAATACTTATTATCGAAACCCTGAAGCTGGGGCAAAGGAATATTGCATAGTGCAATGAAATATTCGATCTCAATAAAAACACGGTAATTGATATAGGCAGCTTCAGAAAAGTAATATGAAAGCGTTTCGGTTTGCTTCCGGTACCTGCCATCAACAGGCGAAATAGCGTTGGATGTGGTAAGTTCCATGGGTTCGGTTATTAATTATTTCACCGGGTAAATTTAACTACAAACCATTCGAAATGTCAACTATTTCTTCTTTTTTTTAACCAATTTAGCCTAAATTCGTGAAAATATCATGAATTGAGCGATATCCGGAACATATTGATACGTTACTGGGGCCATTCTTCTTTCCGGCCATTGCAGGAGGAGATCATCCAATCTGTCATGGAAGGAAAAGATACGCTGGCTCTGCTTCCGACAGGAGGCGGCAAATCCGTTTGTTTCCAGGTCCCTGCGCTTGCTATGGAAGGGGTCTGCCTGGTCATCACGCCCCTTATCGCCCTGATGAAAGACCAGGTGGAAAACCTGAAGAAGAAAGGGATCAAGGCTGTAGCGGTTTATTCAGGCATGCACCGGAACGAAATCCAGATTGCTTTTGACAATTGCGCATATGGGGATGTCAAATTCCTTTACCTGTCGCCGGAAAGGTTGCAGACCGAGCAGTTTCAGCAGGTCATCCGGAAACTGAAGGTCTGCCTGCTGGCTGTCGATGAGGCCCATTGCATTTCCCAGTGGGGCTATGATTTCCGCCCGCCATACATGAAAATCGCGGAAACCAGGCGGTTTATCCCGAAGGTACCGGTGCTTGCCCTTACGGCCACTGCTACCCCGGGCGTAGTGAAAGACATCCAGAAAAGTCTGGAATTCAAAGCTGAAAATGTATTCAGCAAGAGTTTTGAGAGGAAAAACCTTACCTATATTGTTATAAAGGAAGAAGACAGGAATGGCCGGCTGCTGAGGATATTGAAAAAAGTTCCCGGACCGGGCATAATTTATGTGCGGAACCGCCGGAAAACCGCTGAAACAGCCACATTTCTGAATAAAAACGGGTTTAAGGCCGATTTTTACCACGCAGGCCTCGACATGGCGACCCGCAGCAAAAAGCAGGATGCCTGGATCAGGGAAGAGAAAAGGATCATGGTGGCTACCAATGCTTTCGGGATGGGGATCGACAAACCGAATGTTCGCCTGGTGGTCCATATCGATCTCCCCGACAGTATCGAGGCCTATTTCCAGGAGGCAGGCCGGGGCGGCAGGGATGAAAAGAGATCATATGCCGTAACCCTTTACCAGCAGGCAGACCTGGCAAAACTGAAAGAAAATTTCGAAAAGGAATACCCACCGATAGATAAGATAAGGGAAGTGTACCAGTCGCTCGGAAATTATTTCCAGTTGCCCGTCGGAAGCGGCAAAGATGAAAGCTTTGATTTTGAGCTCTATTCCTTTTGCCGGAATTACAGCTTCAACCCGGTGATTGCCTTTAATTCCCTGCGTTTCCTGGAAAGGGAAGGGTATATTATGTTGAATGAATCACTGGAAACTCCGTCGCGGATTCATTTTGAAAGCAACAGGGAGGATATTTACCGCTTCCAGGTTGAAAACCCTAAACTGGATCCTTTCATCAAATTGTTGTTAAGGTCATATTCCGGTGTCTTTACCGAATTTGTGCCTGTGAATGAAGCCGAGCTGTCGAAAAGGGCCGGGATCAGGGAAGATGAAGTAGTTGCCAATATGATGAAACTGGCGAAAACAGGCCTTTTGAGCTATGCGCGGAAGCCCGGCAAACCGCAGATCATCTACCCGGTAGAAAGGCTGGATGTGAAAAACCTTCACATTTCGGCGGAAAACTACCATGAAAGAAAGAAGTTTGCCATGGTCCGCATGGAAGCTGTGATGGAGTATATTGTATCGGAAGATCAATGCCGCAGCCAGATGTTGCTTAAATATTTCGGCGAGAAAAATCCTCCCCGCTGCGGTCGCTGTGATATTTGCCTTGAGCGTAATAAGATGAACCTGAACGAGATGGAGTTCGAGCAGATAAGGAGTAAAGTACAGGAACTCCTCCAGGCAAGGCCTATGACGCTTGCCGAGCTGGTCTATGAAGCGGGTTCATACGGCGAAGCGCACTTGCTGATGGTCATCCGCTGGCTGGAAGATAAAGGGGCGGTAACGCGCGATGAGGAAATGAGGTATGCGTGGAGGAAGCAGTTTAAACTAAGAATATGAATAATGCTTAATGTTTGAGCCCGCTCCGAAAAGTCAAATTTCTGAAAGATGCCACTAAAACACAAAAACACAAAATCACACCAAAAATTGGTTATCAATGTTATAATATTTTGTGAATTTTCGTGTTTTAGTGATTTTGTGACTAAAAAAGGCTTTTCGGAGTGGACTCATGTTTAATGCTTAATGATTAATTTTTAATGAATAATGGGTAAAATTGATAAGCAGTTTTATATACGGGAGGATGTTGTCGGGATTGCACGGAACTTAATCGGAAAATATCTTTATACACAATTCGACGGGGGGATCACGGCGGGGATAATCACTGAAACTGAGGCTTATGAAGGTGTCACCGACAGGGCTTCGCATGCTTTTGGCAACAGAAGGACGAACAGGACTGAGGTGATGTTTGCCGAAGGCGGTCTTGCCTACGTATACTTGTGTTATGGCGTTCATTCCCTTTTCAATATTGTAACGAATAAGAAAGATACGCCACATGCCGTGCTGATCAGGGGTATTTTGCCGGTTGAAGGGCTGGAAATAATGAGGGTAAGATCCGGTAAAAGCATCATAAATATGAGCGCAGGCACGGGACCGGGAAATGTTTCGAAGCTGCTGGGCATACATTTTTCACAGAGCGGCACCGACCTTTCGGGAAATAAGATCTGGCTTGAAGATAAAGGGTTGAACCTGGAAGGGGACATAATTCAAGGTACCCGTATCGGGGTTCAATATGCCGGTGATGACGCGCTATTGCCATACCGGTTCAGGGTAAAGGAGGTGAAAATTAACAGATAAAAAAAACCGGCTTCGTTTTCACGATGCCGGTTTTTTAGCTTTTTTGAAAAGGAAGCTTATTTCACCGTGTTGGAGAGATCAGCGCCAGCTTTGAATCTGACAACTTTCTTGGCTGCGATCTTGATTTCTTTTCCAGTCTGCGGGTTTCTGCCTTTTCTTGCGGCTCTCTTGGCAACAGAGAATGAACCAAATCAAACCAGGGCAAACCTGTCACTCTTCTTCAGAGCTTTCATGGTGCTGCTGACGAATGCCTCAAGGGCTTTCTTGGAATCGGCCTTAGTCATTCCGGTTTCTTTTGCCATTGCATCGATTAATTCTGCTTTGTTCATGCTTGTAAGTTTTAAAAGTTAACATTACATAAAACACTACAAAAATAAGCCATACAGAAAAAAAGTCAAGCAAAAAGCCCGTAAATAAAGGGAAATGTTAATAAGTCGATATTTTTGTTAATAACTCAAGCTCTAAAAGCGTTGTTACAGTAAGGAAAGCGGGCTTTTTTTGTACGATCACCCCATCTTCCAGTCAGAACCAACCTTGAATCCGCGTAAAAATTCTTCTGTTTTCATCGATTTTTTACCTGCCAGCTGTAACTCAAAGATATTAATGGTTCCGTCATTGGTTACGACTGAAAGCACCTTCTTGCCATCGGTTACAAGAGTTGATGGTGCTAAACCGCCCGTACCTGAAGATTTTCCTGCGCGGTATATTTTCACATGGTGCTGCTCTCCAGCCGGAGAAACAAGAAAAGTAAAGGCTGCAGGATATGGGCTCAATCCCCTGATCAGGTTATAGATCTCGTCGGTATTGCGGTTCCAGTCGATCCTGCAGTTCTCCCTGAAAATTTTCGGGGCTGGTTTTAAAGGCCCGGTAACCGCAATAAGCTTTCCCTGCTCGATCGTTTTTATTTCACCTTCCAGGATGGCCTTAGTGGTTTTCAGCACCAGCTCTGCTCCGGCAAGCATCATCCTGTCGTGCAGTTCGCCGGCGGTTTCATCGGGAGAAACCGGGATCTTCTCCTGGAAAATGATTTCCCCGGTATCTATTTCGTGCTTCAGGAAAAAGGTCGTAAGCCCGGTTTCGGTTTCACCATTTATAATGACATGGTTAATTGGGGCAGCTCCGCGGTATTGAGGCAGCAAGGAAGCGTGTAGGTTAAAAGTTCCCAGGGGCGGCATTTGCCAGACCACTTCAGGCAGCATACGGAATGCCACCACGATGAACAGGTCTGCCTTAAGGTTCTCTAAGGATTGAAGGAATTCCTGATTTTTCAGCTTTTCGGGCTGCAACACCCGGATGCCATGGCTTTCGGCATATTTTTTAACCGGTGGGCGCTGGAGCAACTGGCCGCGGCCGGCAGGTTGATCGGGCGCTGTAACCACAGCAGCAATATCAAATCCATGCTTAACAAGAATGTCAAGTGAGGCAACAGCAAAATCAGGGGTGCCGAGAAAAATAATACAGGGCGCTTCTTTCATAGAAGCGAAATTACGTAAAATGCAGGGATATTACATCAGGCCCTTGACGCGGGTGATGTATTTGTCGATTTCCCGTCCTTCGTTGGTATTCGGGAAATTGAACTTGATCTTTTCATAAGCTTCCAGGGCCTTCTTATAGTCCTTCTGGGTTTCGAAGGTCCAACCGGCCTTCATCAGGAAAAGAGGGGTGGTGAATTCATTATCTTCAATGCTGGCAGCTTCTGTATAATAATCAGCGGCTTTGCCGGGCTGGCCGAGCTCCATGTATGCATCACCGATAGCGCCTTTGGCCATGGGTCCGAGGACATGGTCTTTTGCTTTGAAGGATTTAAGGTGATCAATGGCGTCATTGTAATTTCCCATTTTCAGGTAGCAGATGCCGGCATAATATTCAGCAAGGTTAGCCCCCTGGGTCATGCCGTAATCGTCAATAACCTCCAGGAAACCGGGATACATTCCATCGCCGTTAAGGGCAAGATTCAGTGAATCGATCTCGAAATATCTTTCCGCCATGAACATTTGTTCTTTCACTTCCTGTTCTTTAGGGGCCATGTAAAACCTTTTGAATGCGAAGAATATCAGCACTACAATTACGATTGCGCCGATAATGATCGTCAACAGCTTCTGGTTTTGTTCAATAAATCTTTCTGATTTACTCAGAGCTTCCTCAACCGCTACAATTCCGCCTTCGGTTTTATCCTGCTTCTTAACCATAGTTGATTACCTTTTTTAGTTTCAGGGTGCAAAAGTAAATCTTTTTATTGATTTGGCAAGACTCTATGATTTTATTAACTTTGTTCCGTGACATATCTTTAAATAAATCAATATACTATGGGAAAAGGTGATAAAAAATCAAAGCGCGGAAAGATCATTATGGGATCTTACGGCGTAAGAAGGCCACAAAGGACGAATTCCGGGCCTGTTGCACAGCCGTTGAAAGAAGAAAAACCTGCGGCAAAGGAGAAAGCCACCGCACCGCCGAAAGCATCGAAAGCCGAAGCCCTGGTTGAATCTCCGGTAGTTGAAGCTAAAGTGGAAGAAGCAGCAAAGCCTGCAAAGAAAAAAACAGCGCCGAAAGCGTCTTCCAAAAAAGAAGAATAATTCACTTCGGTGAACCTGGCTTTTAAATCATAGCAGGAAGTCACAGGCTTCCTGCTATTTTTTTGAAAAGGCTTCCTCTTTCCTCGAAATTGCGGAAACTATCGTATGAGGCTGCCGCTGGTGACAAAAGGCAGATTTTCCCCTTTCCGGTCACCTCCGGTATGATTTCAAATGCTTCCTGCAGAGAGGCTGCCATGACCAGGTTCTTATCCTTCATTTCAAATGCGCGGAACCCTTCATACATCCGCATCCCGGCTTTGCCAAGGAAGATGAAATTCCTCACGGCGGAGTGCGCCAGGAAATCAATCATAGCCGTATAGTCAAGCATCCTGTCGAAACCGCCCAGGATCAGCGTATCTGTCCCGGGTAAGGTCCTGACGGCAGCAATGGTAGCTTCGGGAATCGTGGCTATAGAATCATTGTAAAAATGGATGCCCCTGAAGCAACCCGCGTATTCCAGCCTGTGCTCAAGGCCGGCAAAAGTCATGAGGCCGGCTTTGATGCCTTCACTGGAAGCGCCTGCCTGCCTGGCTGCCAGGATTGCCGCCATCATATTCATCCGGTTATGCTGCCCTTTCAAAGGGAAATCATCGGTAACCTCAATAAACTCTTTTTCCCTGCCATTCCGGACCAGCATAATGCGGTTGCCTGAAAGGTAACAGCCTTCCTGCACCTTGTACCCCGACGAGAACGAAAGAAAATGCCGCCAGGTTTTTATTTTCCTGATCCTTTCACTGATCCCGGGAATATCTTCATTATAAATAAATGTACCATTTTCGAGCTGTCCTGAAAGGATCCTCATTTTAGCACTGTAATAATCCTCAAGTGAAGCATAGCGGTCGAGGTGCTCGGGGAACAGGTTCAGCAGCACGGAAATATGAGGGGCCAGGATGGAGTCTTCGAGCTGGTGCGACGACATTTCGAAAACGATCTGTGTTTCACTGCCGGCCTGGTCGAGGTAATCGAATGGCGGCAGGCCGATGTTGCCAACAAGTATGCTGTCGATACCCGAGGTCTTCAGCAGGTGATGGATCAGGCTCGAGGTAGTGCTCTTTCCCTTGGTCCCGGTAATGCCTGTGATCTGCCTGTGATAAGCCTCAAGCATAAGACGGGTCTGCGAAGTAAGCACGGTCGCCGGTCCTGGCATGGCCCCGGCAGGGATACTGACCCCCGGGCTTTTAATTATAAAATCATATTCGGTCAGTGAGGCGAGATAATCGGGTCCCAGATGAAGTTTGAGATTTCCGTCGTTCAGCATTCCGCCAGCTTTTTCCGCCAGTTCCGGGTCCTGGTCAGCAATGCCAAGCGGAAGCCCGGGAAAATGGTCCCTTAAAAAACGAAAAGTCGACCTGCCTTCTTTTCCAAAGCCAAGGATCAGTACTTTGTGGTTCAACAGCAGCGGTGCCAGCAGTTTAATCATCATAGCATCTTCTTCAATAAAGTCAGGTAATTTTCCGGGACAAAATGGCCTTCTGTAAGTTGATTCATCTGTGCATCCGGTGCTTCAGCATATTTTATTGCAGGTCTTTGTTCATGATGCTTCTTTAACAGGAAAGGGAGCCTGTTGCCAGGATACTTTGTCAATGCATTGTCCATGGCGAGGTTAACTTCGTCAACAGTACCGATGCATTCAAAGGGCTTGATCTCCGCCTTGCCGCTGAGTTGCCGGTACGTTTCTTCAAGAGTGGGATCATCAAGCAGATTTCTGCCAAAAATATGGATCATTGAATCAGGAGGCAGGAAAGGGGAAAGAATGATGAAAGTAAACAGGCATTTCGGGCATTTACCGCACCAGGTCCCGGTTTTACTGCCGGCATTACAGCTCCGGAAGTACTGATGGAATCCAGTCATTCCGGAGAAGACCTTCGCAATCTGTATTTCCGACAAAGGGCGGAGCAGGCTGAAATAATTAAAGCCGGTAGAGATGTATTCCCTGCAATAGTCCCGGAAATCTTTTTCGAATTCAAGGGTCTTGGAGTACTGGTGATTAATGCTGGTGCCCGGGACGGTTGCTTCATTGGCGCTCGACTCATTGGAAAGGATGATATCTGTCCTTCCCGTCAGGTAAGAGGCAAGTAAAGAATAGAAAGCCAGAGCGGCAGAGAAGGGGGTATGCCCGTTCAGGAAGCCTTCCCCGTTCAGCTTAAGCAGATGAGGATCGATTTGCCGGGTAATATCCACGGTTTCCTCCACGCGCTTGCCTGCAGCCTCAATAACGTCCCTGGTCGTTTTTCCCGGGTTGACGATCATGGGGATCCAATCAAAATTTCCCTCATTCAATATTCCCATCGAAACCGCTGAATCTTTTCCGCCACCAACAGGTAAAAGGCAATTTCCGGAGGAGGGCAGTTGAAAAGGCATCACTCCATTGTCACCCGTGCAAGTTATTTCCATGAAATCTTCCTCAGTCGCATGAATTGAATTCAGGTAGAAAAACTCTCCAAGTCCCTGGTAATAGATCTTTTTCCAGAAGTTAAGCTGGGAACCTGAAAGTTTATTTGGTTTGATAATGACCTGTGGCGGACAGGCAGCTTTCCAGTAACTAACCAGCTCGATCATGCCTGCATGGAAAACCAGGTTGTCAAGTGCTTGTGCCGAAAGGGTTTCATAAGACCGGAAAATGTCTTTTTTGAATGGTATTATGATTTGTGGAGAAAAAGATATTTGACCAGATATCGAAAAGGTGAAAATTGCCGTTAATGTGTTTTCATTGAAATAATACCGGTACGATTCATACGAAAACCAGGGGAATTTCACCCTCAGGCTGTTGTATTTTGAAAAGTTATCAAGCCGCATCGTCATTTTCTGGTATTATATTTGTAATTTTAGAAATCAAAAGTAATCAATTCGGGTGCATCCCGGGAAGTGACGAAGAAAATGAAAGATATTCACAACTTACTCAAAATAAAGACCAATAATATTAAACCTGCCCGGGGTAAGATCCTTATTTCGGAACCTTTTCTTGCTGACTATATATTTAAGCGGTCGGTGATCCTTCTCGCTGAGCACAATGAGGAAGGGAGTTTCGGGGTAATTCTGAACAAGCCGGTCAAAGCAAGGTTTAATGATGTGGTGAAGGACTTCCCGGAGTTCAATTCCAAGATTTTCCTGGGCGGTCCGGTGCAGGACGACAGCCTGTTTTTTATTCACACCCTGGGTGGACTAATTGAGAACAGCCTTGAGATAATGCCCGGAATATATTGGGGAGGCGATATTGAAATAGTTAAGGAAATGATCGGTTTAAACCTGGTCAAACCTTCCCAGATCAGGTTTTTTATAGGTTATTCCGGATGGTCGCCAAAGCAGCTTGATGACGAGCTTGAGAGAAATTCGTGGGTAGTTTCCAACGTAACGGTTGAAGATGTGCTCCGCACTACTCCGTCGATGCTCTGGAGCCGTTCCCTGCGCCGTCTTGGCGAAGACTATGCCTACTGGGTCAATTTCCCCGATGAGCCTACTGACAATTAATCAGGATGGCAAAACTGAAAATACTGATTATCTTAATCGTTTCAGGGATAGGCTGTTTAACATCTGTTTCGGCCCAGACCCCCAAATTGCAGCAGGGTATTGACCATTTCATGGATGGCTCTTATTACAAAGCCATGGAATATTTCAACCAGATCGTCGCCGCCGGACGCACCTTAAGCCCGGAAGAACTCACGCAGGCATACTATTACAGGGGACTTACCTACATCAGACTATACAATGAAGCATATTCGGGCGACAGCAAAGAGGACCAGAAAACCTTCAGGGATGCGCTGCTGAATGCTTACAGGGATTTTAAATCGAGCCTGGGTTACGATGACGGGAAAAACTGGAAACAGATCGACCTTGAAATTAAAAACCTGCACCATCCGTTGTTGCAGGAAGGGCTTATCTCCCTAAATACATACAATGACCTGGTTTTTAATAAAAAACCTGATCAGAAAGTGCTTGCAAGGGCAGAAGATTACCTGCTCGCAGCGCATGAAATCAGGGAAAGCTATCTTGTGTGCGATCTGCTGGGACAGGTTTACCTGGATAAAGGACAGCAAGAGGAAGCGGCTGCGTATTTCGGAAAATCGGAAAAGCTTTATACTGAAAATCTTCCCGAGCAGCCGGATTTCCTTATGGCTTATGTATTCTACCGCCTGGCCGCTATCCATAAACAGGACAGTATCAGGCTTGCCATGCAGGATAACCAACGGGGAATGAATTTTCTGGAGAGTGAATATACCCGTTTCATTTTCATGAAAGACAAACTTGAGCCGGCCAGGGCCAAAGAAATGGAAAGCCAGTACCGGCAGGCTTTACAGGACCTGAATAACCTGAAGCTCGACCTTTATCTTGCAAATACTGATGAATATGTTGAAGCACTGCACGTATTTGAAGGGCAAATTGTCGCAGAACCGGAAAATGTGGATGTCCTTGTCGGATATGCCTCCCTGCTGGAACAATCGGATAAAGAAAAAGCCATCCTGACCTATAAAAAAGCTCTGGGAATGGACCCGGAAAATCCCATTGCCCTGTACAATCTCGGTGCCTTATATTATTCAAAAGGAAAAGAAATGCTTAAAACGGCAGGGAAAACAACCGACGATGCCCAATATAACCTGCTTACTGAAGAGGCAATGAGTAATTTCAGGACGGGACGGGGCTACTTTGAGCAGGCCTTTGCCGGTGACCCGGAATCTGTTGATATCATCCAGGCACTGAAAACCATTGCCTTTATCCTGGATGACCAGGTATCCTACAATAAATACAAGGATCTTGAAAGTAAGTATAATAAGTGACAAATATTTAATTTCTTACATTTGTATCCTGAGACAGACACAGATGAAATATATTCTCATATCCATATTACTCCTTCAAATCAGTTCAGCTTTATATTCACAGGAACCGGATTTTCTCTGGGCCAATCAATGCGGCAACCCGCCGAATACCAGCGATACCAAGTCTGCCATTGCTCCCGGTGCCGACGGCTCCTTTTACATGGCTGCCGAATTCCTTGATACTGTTGCTTTCGGTGAAAAAGTGCTGGTTTCTGCCGGCGGTACCGATATTTACCTTGTGAAGCATACTGCGGAAGGCATCCCCGCCTGGTCTGTGAAACTTGGTGGAAATGATTATGATTATGTCCAGAAACTGGAAACCGACGAAGAGGGGAATATTATCATGACCGGTTATTTTTATGGCACGACCCAGATCGGCCCAGATCAGTACACCAGTTTTGGCAGCCAGGATATATTTGTGGCAAAGTATAATTCTGCCGGGACTTTCCTATGGTCTTACCGTGCAGGGGGCCCGATGGCGGATTACATTTCAGGGCTGGCAACCGGCAACGACCTTGATATTGTGATCACCGGGTATTATTATGATTCGATAACATTTGGCGACACTACCATTTATGAGAGCGGCAGTTCCGATATCTACCTCGCCGGGTTCAATAACGACGGGCAATTGCAGTGGCTGACACAGGCAGGCGGTTCTTCCAGCGACCAGTCCCGTTCTGTCAGCTGCGATCCTGAAGGAAATATCCTTCTCAACTGCTCTTATTATTACGATTTTTCGATCGGCGATACAACGCTTACCACTCAAAACCCGGTAGGTGTAGCCATTGCGAAGTTTTCACCAAGCGGTGACCTGATCAAGGTTTTCCAGCTTGACGGTACTTATCTCACCCCTGAAGTTTACAATATTGCCTGCCAGGACGGCAGTTTTTACCTTAGCGGAAATTTCAGCGAGCAGCTTGTTTTCGGCAGCAAAACCTTTGATGCAGGTGAGTTCAACCAGGATATCTTCATTGCAAAATATGATTCAGGATGCGACCTGGTCTGGGCAAAACACGCACACAGCTTTGCAAGCGACCAGGTGGTCGGCCTGGTCACCGATCAGTTTGATAACCTTTACCTGACAGGCCATTATCTTGACAGCCTATACATCGATAACCTCAAACTCCGTTACACGCTTTGCTGTGGCTCAAGGGAGGTTTTCATCCTCAGTATCAATCCGGGCGGTGATGTTCAGTGGGGAGAGCAGATCACAGGCACAAGGGCAAATGTCCAGGCCTTATCAATCAGCAGCCAGGGAGAGCTCTTACTCTCCGGCCTCTTTTCTGAAGAAATTATTATGGGGCACCTGAGCCTCAGTAATTTCGATACTTTCCGGAATTATCTCACCAGTCTTGACACGGAAACACTCACATTCATCGGCGACCCGATTACAAATACCGGTTTAACTATCTTTCCTAACCCTGCCCACGACCAACTTAGGTTTACAGGTGATTTTAACGGAAAGGTGAAAGAGTACAGGATTTATAATGTCGGTGGAACAATGGTTTCTTCCGGGAAAACCGGAGAAGAAAACAGTGTCGTTACCAATACACTTCCGGGCGGTGCTTATATCCTGCAGGTTCACGATCCGCTAACCGGCACCATGCATTACGGTAAATTTGTGAAATAAGTTTCCCTTCCATTCGTTCATCTTATAAACCGGGATTTACCATTGGTAAACTCATCAATTATTCATTTCCCTCATACTTTACATTTGTGAAAAATTTAAATAATCCTGACATATATGAAAAAGAGTCACTTTATGGCGATGCCTGCTGTTGCTTTCGTCACAATTATAATGCTGGCCGCCTGCCAGCCAAAACAGCCTGAAATTATGAAAGCTAAACAGATCCCGTTAGAGGATTTTTTCAAGAACCCTGAAAAAACCGGATACCAGATCTCCCCGGGAGGGACTTATTATTCTTTCAAAGCCCCTTACCAGGACCGGATGAATATTTTTATCCAGAAGATCGGTGCTGATTCTGTTACCCAGCTCACTTCAGAAACCGACCGCGATATTATGGGATATTTCTGGCCAAATGATTACCAGATCCTTTACCTGAAGGACCAGGGCGGTGATGAAAATTTCAGGCTTTACGGTGTTAATGCCGATGGCAGCAACCCGGTCTGTTACACGCCTTATGACGGTGTCAGGACCGAGATCCTTGATGACCTTCCAGAATTTCCGGACCTGGTGATCATCGGCATGAACAAGCGCAATCCGCAGGTTTTCGACCCATACCGCCTTAACCTCAAGACCGGTGAAATGGAAATGCTGGCAGAGAACCCGGGAAATATCCAGCAATGGGTATTTGACCATGAAGGTAAATTGCGCGCAGCAACAGCTATTGTCGACGGGATCAATTCCCAGGTGCTCTATCGTGAAACTGAAAAGGACGATTTTGTCCCTGTTCTTACCACAAATTTCAAAGAAACGATGTCGCCGGCATTCTTCACTTTTGATAATAAAAATATTTACGCGATCTCAAACCTTAACAGGGATAAAACCGCTGCTGTCGTTTTCGATATCAAAAATGGCAAAGAACTCGAGGTTTTATATGAGAATAAGGATTATGATGTTGATAATATTTATTATTCCAGGAAGAGAAAGGTCATTACGACTGCGAATTATTACTCCGACAAGAGGAACAGGCATTTCTTCGATGAAGAGACAGCAAAGCTTTTTGAAAGGTTGCAGAAGGACCTTGGGCAGTATGAAGTAGGGATTTCAGCGGTTACCGACGATGAGAACCGGATGATGGTCCGTACTTACAGCGATAAGTCGCTTGGCGCATATTACCTGTATGATAAAACCACCGACCAGCTTACGAAGATAACAGAAGTGAGCCCCTGGCTTGATGAGAAAGAAATGGCCGACATGCTGCCGGTTTCCTATCAATCGCGCGACGGTCTTACGATCCATGGCTACCTGACCCTGCCAAAGGGTTATTCGATGGAAACAGCCAAAAAGCTGCCGGTGATCGTGAACCCTCACGGGGGGCCATGGGCACGCGATAACTGGGGATTCAATCCGGAGGTACAGTTCCTTGCCAACCGCGGCTATGCTGTGTTCCAGATGAATTTCAGGGGCTCGACAGGCTACGGGAAGAGTTTCTGGGAAGCTTCTTTCAAGCAGTGGGGACTGACTATGCAGAATGATATTACCGACGGCACCAACTGGCTTATTCAGAAAGGCATTGCCGATAAGGACCGACTGGTTATTTACGGCGCCAGTTACGGCGGCTATGCAACCCTGCAGGGCATTGTCAAAGAACCTGAATTGTATGCCGCTGCCGTTGACTATGTTGGCGTATCCAACCTTTTCACCTTCATGAGGACCATTCCTCCTTACTGGGAACCTTATCTCCAGATGATGTACGAAATGGTGGGCAACCCTGTCAGCGACAGCTTGCAGATGGCGGCAACCTCACCGGCTTTGAATGCCGAAAAGATCAAGACCCCCTTATTCATTGCCCAGGGCGCCAACGACCCCAGGGTGAATAAGGCGGAGTCGGACCAGGTGGTGGAAGCCCTGAAATCACGTGGCATTGTCGTGGAATATATGGTGAAAGACAATGAAGGCCACGGATTCTATAACCAGGAAAACCGTTTTGATTTTTACAGGTCAATGGAGAAATTCCTTAGCGAGAAT
This sequence comes from uncultured Bacteroidales bacterium, assembly GCA_964371595.1. Classification (GTDB taxonomy): domain Bacteria; phylum Bacteroidota; class Bacteroidia; order Bacteroidales; family JAGOPY01; genus JAGOPY01. The sequence goes on from CAYJNJ010000009.1 coordinate 54,131, forward strand.
TTAAAGTAGCTATAATTCCCGCAAAGTCCGCAAATAATAGTAAGAGCGCAAAGTTTCACACTTTTTGCGCTCTTATTTTTTTGATTTGCTTGCTTTGCGTGAAAACAATTCTAATCGTAATGTGTTGAGATTTTGTGTTATTTTTACATAAAACTCATTCTATGAATAAGCTAATATTTACATTTATCCTTCTTATTTCGTTTATTCTTACTTCGTCTATCTCATACTCCCAGTGCGAGCCGCTGACCCCCGAGCAATGTCCTGACCCGGAAAACAACGGGCAGATTTGCCCCGACTCGCTGGAACCGGCATTTATTCATGTGGAATACAGCCAGGTGGCAACCATCAAGCCTCCGGCGGTGTATTTTCTGCCCCCGGATAGCACTGAAATTAACCTTCACCATGTGAAACTTATGGAAGTTGGCAATTTGCCTGATGGGATTACCTGGCAAAGCAATACGGAAGACAGCGTTTTCGTCGCCGGAGAATATTATTGTGTCCTGTTGGAAGGCACTAACCATTCAGGTGGAAGTTTTCCTTTATCGATTGTAGTGGATGTTTATGTCCTCGTTTTTAATATACCGGTAAAGGTTGCTACAGTTGTCGATTCCACATCCCTGACGATTGAGGTTATCGATAATTCCTGGATAAAAGATAACGAAAGCCCCTCTTTCCATGCAGAGCAAAATGTGCCAAACCCTTTCAGTTCAGAAACCCGGATCAGGTTCTATTCTGAAAAACCTGGAAATGTAACTTTCGAAGTGTATTCGCTTTTGGGGGAAATGGTTTACAGCGAGCAGCTTATTGCTTCAAAAGGCGAAAATGCAGTAGTTTATCACGGTGAAAAGCTGCCTTTCGGAACTTATTTCTACAGGCTGCGTTCCGACCGGTACCAGTCGGGAGGGATGATGGTACGCGCCAAATAAGATATCATTCCCTGAGAATGGTCAAATATCTCACATTATTTTTGCTGCTGATCACGTTCACAGCCTTTTCCCAGCAGGCAGTAGTGAGTGGTCTTGTCACAGATGCATCAGATAAAGGGCCGCTTGCCGGTGTCAATATTATCGTCAACAGTGCCGGTACCGGTGCAACGGATGAAAATGGCCGGTACAGCATCTCCATAAATCCCGGAAAACATGTTATCGCCTTCAGGTTCATCGGTTACGACCAGGAAGAAATCGACATTGATGCCGTTGCGGGAGTAAAATATACCTATAACCTCCACCTTCATCCGCAAATGATACAGCTTTCTACGGCTGTGATCTCCGCTTCAAAATACGAGCAGCATATTTCTGACGTGACCGTTTCCATGGAAGTCATTAAGCCTGATTTTATTGAAAGCCAGGGGACCAGGCAGCTCGATGAGGTGCTGCGCCTGCTTCCCGGGGTGGATGTGATGGATGACCAGGCCAGTATCAGGGGAGGCAGTGGCTATTCATACGGTGCAGGCAGCCGTGTGATGCTGCTGGTTGATGGGCTCCCCATGCTGACGGGCGACGTCAATGATGTGAAATGGAATTACATCCCGATAGAAATGATAGGCCAGGTTGAGGTGATAAAAGGCGCTTCTTCCGCCCTGTACGGCTCTTCCGCGCTCAACGGGGTGATCAGTGTGAGAACTTCAACACCTTCTGAATTTCCGGAGACCGTCGTAAACCTTTCCGGGGGATTTTATAATTATCCCGAAAGGAAAGAATTGAGCCACTGGTGGGATGGGGTCCCGTTCTTTGGGGGGATTAAGATGTCGCATCAGCGAAAGGAAGGGCCTTTTGATATTTCCCTCGGGATGAATGTTTATGGTGATGAAGGGTACCGGACAGATAATTACCAGCGTTACGGAAGGCTGACCGGCGGATTGCGTTACAGCCCGGCAAAGGTTAAAGGACTTTCTGCAGGTTTCCATACCAGTTTCCATTTGCAAAAAACTTCAGATTTCCTGCTCTGGACCGATGCCGATTCCGGCGCCTGGGTGCAGGACCCTGTCTCTGTTTCGCCAACCAACGGGACCCGCTTCAACATTGATCCTTATATCACATATTTTGATAAAAGGGAAGGGGAACACCAGCTAAAAACCCGGTATTTCATGAACCGGAACGATTTTCCTGACGATCCCGATAAGCAGAACGGATCGGATTATTATTTCGGTGAATACCAATACCTGAAGAAATTCAGGAATGACATGCATCTTGCAGCGGGCACGGCAGCTTCTTTCACCGATGGGCAATCGGAGCTTTATGGCGACCATACCGGCACCACACTAGCTTTGTTCACACAGCTTGACCGCCGTTTTTTCAAGCGTCTCTCGGCCAGTTTAGGCCTGAGGTGGGAGCGATATACACTTGATGACACAGATGATGAATCCAAGCCTGTATTGCGGGCCGGCGTCAATTACCACGCCTGGAAAGCAAGCTATTTCAGGGCTTCCTTCGGCCAGGGCTACCGTTATCCTTCCATGGCTGAGAAATATACTGCTACCAGCCTGGGCAGCCTGAATATCTTCCCAAATCCTGACCTTACTCCTGAGACAGGCTGGAGCGCCGAGGCAGGCATCCGCCAGGGCTACCGTTTTGGCAATTGGAGCGGTTTTATCGACCTGGCCGGGTTCTGGACTGAATACCAGGATATGATGGAGTTTACCTTCGGCCTTTACCTGCCCGACAGCAATACAGTACCCACACTCGACCATCTTGGCTTTAAATCCCTGAATATCGGCGCCGCAAAGATCACCGGCATCGACTTCTCGGTTAACGGCCAGGGGCAGGCAGGGAAAGCCATCTTTAATTATTTTGCCGGCTATACCTATATGAATCCCATTGACCTTTCCGCCGATACCCTTGACGATCCCATCCTGAAATATCGCTACCGCCATTCTGCCAAAGGTGATATAGAAATCCTGATTAAAAATTACAGCGCCGGACTGACAATTACTTACCAGAGCTTTATTGAGCGGATTGATGAGGCTTTTGAAATGGAGATTTTAGGGCAGGAATTTTTTCCGGGACTGGAAGAATACCGAAATGAAAATGATAAAGGCGCTATAGTGGTTGATCTGCGGGCCGGCTGGCAGTTTACGCCGTCATCCGGTATCAGCCTTATCGTAAAGAATGTGTTTAACCGTGAATACATGGGGCGGCCAGGTGATATCCAGCCGCCCCGTAATATTACTGTGCAGTATATTTTAAAATTGAAGTAAGCCTTAGCGAACGATCATCCTTTCCGTCTTACAGATCTTTCCATCCTGGCTACGGTAACTGAGAATATAGACGCCATCGGCAGTCCCTTCCAAAGACAATTGGTTATCACCCGGCACCAGTATCACTTCACTGACCAGCTGGCCATAAACTGAATAAATGGAAACCACCACTTCTTCGCTATAATTGCTTAGCAGGTTAAAATTGCCGTTATTCGGGTTAGGGTAGATCCTCACAACAGGTCCACCCGGCTCGTCGATTCCAACAGGCAGAACATCAATGTATTCTTCTTTTGTGATCACATCCGTTCCGAACAAACTGGTAACGGTCAGCGTGACGGAATACAGACCGGGGACATCATAGAGTATGTCGGAAGGGTTCTGGACATCGGAAGTGGCAGGAACGCCGCCTTCGAATTCCCACGACCATGTGTCAGGTGAACCGGTGGAAAGGTCAGTGAAATCAACGGTTTCGCCTTCATAAAGGCTGACAGGATTTGCAGAAAAGTCGGCTGCCGGCGGATCACCGACATGGATATAATCGGCTTTTTCTTCTGTGGAAGTGCCGGCTTCGTTTGATATCCAGAGGACTACGTTATAAGTTCCGGGAGTATTGTAAACGATCGGGGGAGGTGTCTGGCCTGAGAAGGAGCCTGGTGTGCCACCGATAAATGTCCATACCCATTCGTCAGGTTCGCCTTCGGATTCATCGGTAAAAGTCACGCTGCCGCCGGTCAGGACGATAGTCGGATCACCGGAAAACTGTGCTACCGGCCATGAGGAGCATCCTGCACCCGGATTTGCCATGACACTGTCGCCGGCCTGGTTATAACCAACAAACTCAATGGCTGCCGACCAGTTTTCTCCAAGGCCGTTATCCAGGCCCGGATCACAGAAAACCAGCGAAGGTCCTTCGCCATCAGGACTTGTGGGCCAGGGTGCAGTATCATCATAATTTACGCTATCGACGAGCATTCCGAAGCTGTTGTTCAATGAGATCCTTTCGCCATTGTTTCCAAGACCACCATTAAACTGCCATGCCGGCATCCCGAAGAAATCCTGGAAAATAACCGAATCCACAGCGATCAGGAAATAATTACCGGGATTAAGCGTATAAGTGGGGAAGGTGAATTCAGCGCCTTCGGAGAAATAATATCCTTCCAGTTCAACACTGATATCATCGGCATTATAAATTTCGATGAACTCCAGGCTGTCGGTGCCGGATTCAGGAGGATTGTACATGATCTCGCTAATGACAAGCTGGGGAATGATGATTGGCTCAATTACAGAGAAAATGCCGCTTAGCCCGAATACCTGGTCATCACCGGTATCCGTAACGCGAATGCGGCAATCATCGCTGGTGGCCTGTTCGGCTGGAATAGACCATGTCCAGGTTCCATTGGCAGCAGGAACTGATGCAATCAGGGTGGTCCAGGTCGGACTTCCCGAGGAGGCATCATTTGTCAGTTCGATGATCACATTCGCCCCGGTATTCAGCGCCACCCAGGTTATGTCATGTGAACTGCCCTGTTCCCAGTAGTCTCCCTCAACAGGAGAAGAAACGCTGATACTTGCCACCGATTCGCCTTCGGTGATCAGTATCTCATCAACTCCCCAACGCGTTGGGTCGCTGCTTCCGAGATATTGAAAAGCGAGGTGAACTGAGGAGCCCGAAATGCCACCCAGGGAAACATCACCTGAGGAATACCACTGCTCGGCAACCGGGGGTTTGACAAAGGTGAGCTCTGTCCAGGTGGCAAGAGTAGGATCACCGCTTGTGTAATCAAGGGAATAAAGTAGCGTGAGCTCATCATCTGAAACGCCATATTTCCACTGGGAGAAAAATTCGAGTTGTTCATTCTCCATAGTATTCAGGTTCAAGGCAGGGGAGATCAGCCAGTCGTTGCTGGGCACGTCCTGGTTAAAACCGTTCATCTGGGCAAAGAATATAGTTGAATAAGCCCCGCCAAAATTTGCGACTGCCCAGTCTTTGTCACTGGCAACGTTATACATAGTCCAGGTGCCAAAGGAATTTGATTCAAAATCTTCGAGATGGAGCCTGGGTACTGTGCCTCCATTATCCGAAGGAGCGGTGCCATCGGTTTTGTAATTGATATTTGCCCCTGCATTGGTATAAGGATAGATTTTGAAGTAGTACTCAGTTTCACCTTCCAAGGGGTAAAATACCGCTGTTTCAACGCCATAGGAAATATTTAGTGCGCCGGTGCCGTCTGAGAAATCCTCATCATCGGGAACGGGGGTGCCGTCGACAGGAGCGGTAATATCATCAGCATCAGAAAGCTTAATGAGGTAATTGGATGGAAGCTGGGTGCCGACAGCATCTGTCCATGTCAGGGTGATCATGATTTTGTACACCTCCAGAGCCAGTTCGGTCGGGTAGTTTGAAGGTTCGGGCTGGGGTGCGCCGCCGAGGCTCTGGCCGTTGTTCAGCTGGCCGGGGGTATCATCTGCTGGGGCCTGCCAGAGAAAATCGCTGTAAGCTGCACCGGAGCCGGCGAGCTGCAGGGATAATCCTACGGCTTCAGTACCGGTTTCCATAACACCGATATCTGCTGACAACATGCCGTTGGCAGGGCCATCGTTCGCTGTCATTGCACCTTCATAGCTTAACCATTGTCCTGAAACAACTGAGCCCTGGTATGCAAGAGCCATCCCATCAGGAGCGCCGTTCTGGATTCCATTTGCCGGATAGGTGTAATAAAATAATGAATAACCATTGCTTACAGCTCCTGCAGTGAACAAATCGATCGTTTTAGTATCATATGACAGACCGTTATTTCCATTGTATAGAACCACTGAAAAATCAGCCAGAGTATAACTGCCAGCATTCTGAATGACGACTTCTATGAATTCACCAGCATCGGTACCTGTATTGTCATAATGGATCTCATTGATCCAGGCATTTTGTGCTAAACCGCTGAAGGAGAAAAATGCCGTTAAAACTACCAGCAGACTAAGGGATTTGTAAATTCTTTTCATAGCTTGGATTTTTAAATTGGTTCTTGCTGATTTACGCAGATCAAAACGCAGATCATCGCAGATCTGTTTATCAGCGGTATCTGCGGTTAAATCTGCGAACATCTGCGAGAAATCTTGTACAAAGAAGGTCAAAATTTGCCAAATAACTTACAATCCGTCGTTATTTATTTGTTAACAAAAGTTGAAATTATTAGGTAATCCGATGACTACAGCCGTCGGTTGATATCAAAACGTAGCCTTCAGATAAATGTTCCCGCCAGGAGGGACCGAAACCGTCCCGTCAAATACAGAAGCCTTCAGCCCGTCGGGATCTGAAACAGCAACAGACTTAAAAGCGTTGACAAATTCGGGTTTTTCAGCCGTGGTCCCCGCATTGAAAATAGAAAGCAGAAATTCCTTCCCCTGGTTTATGGGCTTGATGGAAGTAATGACCAGTCCTGTGCCGGCAAATTTAACCAGCGATCCCTTTTCCTTCATGCTCCCCCCGCCTTTACGCGTGATCAGAGGCTGGCGAAGGCCTATGGCTGCCTTTTCTGCCACCGCCGGGTCAAATCCGTCATGGGGCATGATAATATAGCGTGAAGAGCAGCTCCCTTCCTGGGAAGCGGCATAATTGGTCTCCCAGTAATTATTCATAAGATAAGAATAAAAGGTCTGGGTAGAAGGGATTGAATCCACCCATCCGTAAACAATTTCATCCATTGTGATCTCCCCGGCCTCGAACAATGGGGCATCAGGACAAATGATCATAACGCCGCTGTTATCATTCGAGATATCCAGCCAGTGCTCCATCGCAAGGTAATTCTTGTTGGAGCCTGGAAGCTGGTCCAGTTCCGGGCGGCAATAGCCATAGGCGAGATCGTAGCGCATAACGCCGTCGGGGATGCTAAAGGGGAAAGCCAGGTGCACTGCTTCCGGAGTAAGTACTTTTTCCCGGTCAAGGGTATTGGTAATTTCGATAAGATTTAGATCATCGATGATGCGGATGGTACTGGTCAGGCTTTTGCATCCCGGGGCAGTGATTTCGATTTTAATGAGGGTCACCACCGGGCCGCTTTCGATGATGGAGATGTCTTTGAGCTTTGCCTGCAGCGGCGCCGAGGGCAGGCGGCCATCTACATAAAGGTATTCGTTCAGGCCATAGGGTGATGTGGAATTTACAAGCTCGCGGCCGGAGGCTTTAGCTATTAATGAAGAAATGGCACCGGTGGGGGAGAGGGTGAGGGAGAAGTGAGTCGTTTGGATTTGAGGTGGTGAGGTGGTGGTGTGGTGAAGTGGTGGGGTGGTGGGG
>CAYJNJ010000010.1:0-60430 GCA_964371595.1 uncultured Bacteroidales bacterium
CCACCTGGGTGCCTTCAACCTCCGGATTGGCTACGGCAGATGTAATGGGCGTTTCCTATGCGACCCAGAGCACGGTCTTTGCTGTCGGCCAGAGTGCAAATGTCTATAAATCTACCGATGGCGGCCATAACTGGACTGTAAGCTCCTCCCTGTCAGCCATGCTGCTCGGACTGGATTTTGCCAGTGCATCCTTTGGCGTTGTCGGTGGTGAAGAGAAAATGTTTGCAACCAACAATGGAGGCACAAGCTGGACAACTTACGTCACTGGCTACGAAAATTTCTACGGCGCATTTGCTTCCGCTGACGGCACCGGTTATATCGGCGGCACGGATGAGCATATTTATAAGACCACGAATTTCGGGCAGAACTGGGCGATCGACAATACCGGCTCAGGTTCTTCCACGTTGTACCGAATCCGGAAAACTTCCAACGGCACATTGTTTGCCTGCGGCTCACAGGGAAAGATCCTGAAATGGACCCCTCCCCTGGAAGCTGATTTCACTGCCACGCCAACGACGGTTTGTACAGGCGGTACCGTTAATTTCAATGACAACTCCACCGGATCCATCGATTCCTGGTCATGGGTCTTTGAAGGAGGCACACCATCCACTTCCACCCTTGAAAACCCGGTGGTAACTTACAATACCCCCGGCACCTTTGATGTCCAGCTTACCGTGACCTCCGGCACATTCAGCAGTACCGAAGACAAAACCGATTACATTTCGGTATACGGTACGCTCGTAGCACCGGCCGCCCCGACAGGCCCGGCCGAAGTCTGCGGTACTTATTCATACCAGTATACAACCCAGGCCGTGCAGTACGCCGATTCCTATGAATGGACCGTAACACCTGCTTCCGCCGGAACCATGACGGGAGATGACATAGTAGCCACTTTCATGGCCTCAAACACCTGGTCAGGCGCCTACACCATAAAGGTACGCGCTGAAAATCAGTGCGGTGACGGCCCATGGTCACCTGAATTCGCAGGTACGCTTTATCATAACCCTGTAGTATTCGACCTGCTTGGGGATGGCTCCTATTGCGAGGGCGAAACAGGATCGGAAGTCACCCTGAGCGATTCAGAATCCGGGGTGAGTTACGAGCTGTTCAAAGACAATGTCACAACTGGTGTGGTCATCGCCGGGACAGGAGATCCTGTCAGCTTCGGATTTTTCAGCGAAACCGGGCTTTATACTGCCACCGGGTACACTGGGAACTGCTTTGAAACTATGGTTGGGCAAATTTACGTCCACATGCTGCCGGCACCGGGACAGGCCGCAGTCCCGGCAGGGCCGGCAGATGTTTGCAACGACGCAACTTCCGGTTATTCAACAACAGGTGCCGAAGATGCAGACGGATACACCTGGCTGCTGGATCCTGCCGAAGCAGGAGTTATCACTGCCGATGGCGAAGAGTGCTCGGTTGCCTGGAATACCACCTTTTCAGGTACCGCCGGTTTAACTGTCACGGGCATAAATGACTGCGGTTCAGGTACCCCATCCGGGGAGCTTGTCATCATCGTAAACATATCCCCTGCCCCGGTTATCACAGGGCCGGGTTTTGTCTGCGATAATGAAGAAGAAGATTACTCAACGGCGGAGAATGCCGGCAGTACCTATTCATGGGAAATTTCAGGGGGAACGGTCACATCCGGCGCCGGCACCTGGCAGATCACTGTCCTTTGGGGAGCCCCGGGCCCGGGATCGGTTCAGGTAACAGAAATCAATACTGCAGAATGCGCAGGTACCTCCGAAACACTGTTCTTAACAATCGACGATTGTACGGGCATCGGCGATGACATCACCCAGAAAGCCAGTATTTACCCGAATCCCGCGATTGATTATTTCCATATCATCGGGTTGAAAATGGCTGATATCAGGATCTTTAACATGCAGGGAATAGAGGTTTTCGCTGTGAATAAAGTCAACGGGGAAAGCAATATCAATATCTCAACATTAGAAAAAGGCCTTTACCTGGTAAAGGTGGCACAGGCTGATGAAATGTCTGTTTTTCAGCTTGTAAAGCAATAGCCAGGGAAGTTTCCATAATTCCTATCATTAAAACCCGGACTCCATCTCATTAATTTGGGATGGAGTCTCTTTTTTTACAGGTAAATAGTATATTTGGAGATTAATCATCAAAGTACCATAATTCTTCATTTCAACCATTATTAACTAAGCTTCAAAATAATGAAACCAACATTATTTGGAATTTCCTGCCTGCTTCTATTTTCCTTTGTTTTTCCTCCACCGGCAGTTGCCCAGTATGAAGATTCACTGGTTTCAATCCTCCAGGATGAACTTAACAGAGAATTCAATGAACTGAAAAGTAAAGATGTTCCACCATATTACATGGATTTAAGGGTCATTGAGGTTTATTCCCACAGCATTCAATCTAACCTCGGCAGCATAATAAACCGGAAAAGCGAACATACCAGGTCCATTGTCCCTTCCATCCGCGTCGGTGATTATGCTTTTGACAATACCCATACTGTCGAAAATGAATTCACCCGCTTTGGTACGCAAGCCGTATACAGGCCACTCCCCGTTGATAATCATAAAGACGCCATTTGCTACAACATCTGGGAAATCAACAACGAACTTTATCATGCTATCGTTGAAGAGTTTATAACCAAACAAGACAACAAGGATACAGCCATGGAAGGTTCACCGGGTGATTTTAGCAGGGAAGCCCCGGTAAAGTATTTTGAACCATTAGTTAATAAAGACTTGTCGCAATTTGATCCTTCTTCGTGGGAGGAACGGCTCAACCGTTATTCAGCCACTTTTAAAGACGTAGAAGGGGTGACCCTCGGTACCTGTAATTTTGTTTACCAGCCAACCCGTGAATATTTCCTTAACACGGAAGGCACCCTGATCGTACAAAATAAAAGCATATGCGAGTTGTCTTTTTTCTTTATTTGCCGCTCACAAGAGGATGAAATAATCCCTTTTTCAAGGACCTTTTATGCAAGGACCACGGATAAGTTACCGTCGGAGGAAGAGATCAATACATACCTCATGGAAATCAAATCTACATTAATCCACCTTATCCATGCCCCGAAAGGTGAGCCATATACAGGCCCTGCAATATTGTCAGCAGGTGCTTCAGGTGTCTTTTTTCATGAAATATTCGGCCACCGTGTTGAAGGGCACCGTTTTGATGATGTATTCAACAGTAAAACTTTTAAAGAAAAAATAGGCCAGAAGGTAATCAATGAATCTATTTCTGTTGTCTTCGACCCGACCCTGGCTTCTTTTGACGGCAAAGACCTGATGGGCCATTACCGGTATGATGACCAGGGGATTACTGCGCAAAAGGTAGTGAATGTCGAAAATGGTTACATGAAAGAATTTCTCATGTCCCGAAAACCCATCAATGGATTTACGCATTCAAACGGCCACGGAAGATCAAACATTGGCCTTCAACCTGTTGCAAGGCAATCAAACATGATCATCTCCACTTCTGTGGCTCTCAATATGGAAGAGTTAAGGAAAAGCCTGATAAAGGAATGCAGGAAGCAAAAACTTGAGTATGGTTATTATTTTAAAACTGTTTCCGGTGGATTTACCAATACCATGAATTACATGCCCGATTTCTTTAATATAATCCCGATTGAAGTTTATAAAATCTTTGTTGATGGTCGCCCTGACGAATTGATCAGGGGGGTCAACCTGATCGGTACACCGATGATCATGTTTTCGGAAATTCTTGCCGCTGGCGACAAACCGGAGGTATTTTCCGGGATCTGTGGAGCCGAATCAGGTTCACTCCCGGTCAGTACAGTCTCTCCATCCATACTGGTGAGAAAGATCGAAACCCAGAACCAATTTGCATTTAAACCGGAATGGCCCATTCTGCCTGATCCTGAAAAACCAATCCCCGAGCTAAACAAGTAAGCCTTATGATGATTAGAAAACCATTCCACCTGATTTTCCTTCAACTATCGGTCATGTTACTGGCCTTTATGTCATCTTATTCACAGACCGAAACCGATTCGATCATATTCAGGGCAATGAAGGATGAAATTGACCGCAGCATGGCAGATCTGACCTATAAGGATTATGCCAGACCCTGCTATATTGGTTTTCAGTATTCCCGGGAAAATTCACTGATGATCAGTGCGGAACTGGGTGCGCTGATGCTAATCGACAGTGCCCGGAACACTGGCTGGTCGTACCGCTATATTGTCGGCAATTACGAAATCAATGATGAAAATTTCAGGCGACAAAACCAGAACATGAGAAATGACTTTTCTCAGTCGTTGCAGCTATTTCCGCTGACAATAGATTACTATGGGATCAGGAGGGCATTCTGGCTTGCCGCCAATGATATTTATTTAAGAGCGGGCAGCAATTACAGGGAGAAAAGCAAACTCATCGAAAACGGGAAAATCTCCAGGGAAATGTTATCACTCCCTGATTTTTCCCCATCTCCCCGGGTCGGCTTGTTTATCGGGCGAAATGACAGTGCAATATCCCTGGATAAACTTACATCTCTTGTAACCGGATTATCTGAAGCATTCTATCATTACCCTTCAATTACCTGGTCAGGCGCCGACCTTGTAATTTACCGCAATGATATTTATTTTCAGAGCAGTGAAGGGACACAATTCAGTATCCCTTTTGATATTTCAGCCGTTTCGGTTTCGATCCTGAAAGAAAATAAGGATAATGAGAAGATTAGTCGTTCCATGGTTGCATATTCGGAAGACCCTTTTAGTATCCCTGCCCGGGAAGATCTCAATTATGACCTTGGATTATTTGCGGGAATTATGGATTCCCTGGTATTAGACAGAACCCTAGATGATGATTACCAAGGACCTGTCCTGTTTACTGGTACCATCACTACGGAAATGTTACTGAGAAACCTTTTTGGAAATTCGCATAGCCTGGTAGCTGAAAGAAATGATCTTGTTTTAGACCAAAACGGAGATATTTACTTTGAAAACCTCAACAACAAATGGCAGGAAATGGTCGGAAAAAGGATTTTACCCGAGGGGCTCAATATTATTGACACTCCCTCATTAACAGACTATAACGGCACTCGTCTCCTCGGTCATTTCATGATCGACAGGGATGGTGTTGTCCCACCTGATACGCTGGTCCTTGTTGAAAACGGGATACTTAAAAGCATGATTGGAAGCAGGACCCCAACCTCCGTAACAACTGGCTCCAACGGTCATGGCAGGTTTTATTTCAGTTACGGAGGCTCGGTAACTTATTCGTTTGGCCCTGCTGTTTTGCAAATATCATCCGCTTCAAATCATGATTATGAAAACATGAAAACTAAGTTGCTGGCTTTCGCACGGGAAGAATCCCTTGATTATGCCATCATTATCAAAACGCCTGCCGGTAAAGTATCTCGGATGCCTTTCCTTGTTTATAAAGTAGATGTGATGACTGGAAAAGAAGAAGTGGTCAATAATGTATCGTATGATGATTTTATCGACCTGGCTGATATGAGGAAACTGATCTTCGGCGGTGATGGGTTTCTTTATAATAGTTTATGGAATTCGTATAATAATTCTGAATATATTAACCCGGAGCATATGGGCTCAGGCAGCGTTTCAGGATACCCGGTCTCAGTCATCGGACCTGAATTTATGCTGGTTAAAGACATGAAGATCAATACGGAAAAACAAGAGGACAGGCTACATTCAGCAGGCGATGAAATTTCAAATCCATTAAAAAGGAACTAGGCTGTCTGACCAGGAATGTTATGGCTAAAGTGAAGGGCTACCTTCTCCAGAATCCCGGCATAAACAGGATGATCATAGTATAAATTTCAAGGCGCCCGAGAAGCATCATGGCTGATAAAACCAGTTTTGCCATACCGGGCAGATGGGCATAATTACTTACCGGTCCTACCGTGCCGATTCCAGGGCCGATCCCAGCCATGCAAGTTGCTACTGAACTACTGGAAGTCAGCAGGTCAATATCCATTACCGATAATGCGGCTGTCCCTATGAAAAATGTTATAATATAGACGATTATAAATGTCAGGATGGTGCTGTTGGTTTCAGGGCTGACCATGGAACCGTTTATTTGGACAGAAGTCACGGCGTGCGGTGAAAATGCTTTTCTGATCACATTCCTGATGTTTTTCAGAAGGATAACATGCCTGGCCATTTTTATCCCCCCGGCGGTCGACCCGGTGCTTCCCCCCAGGAACATCGCAAAGAAAATGATCCCCCATCCTATTTCAGGCCAGAGCATATAATCTGCCGAAGCAAATCCTGTACAGGTGACTATCGAGATCAACTGGAAGAAAGAATCCCTGAAGGCAGTTTCCAGCGGCTTGTCCATTTTCAGGAACAAAACGGCCGTCAGTACCATCCCGAGCGTGAAAATCACTGAAAGATATAGCTTTAGTTCATCATTCACCCTGATTTTCTGGAATTCTCCTTTTATGATGTAATAATGAATAAGGAAATTCGTACCCGCAAGCAGCATGAAGATCATGATTACGTATTGGATATAAGGGGAATATTCGATAATGCTTGTGTTCTTTGTCCCAAAGCCACCGGTGGCTATGGTGCCAAAAGAGTGGCAGACGCTGTCGAAAAGGGGCATCTTTCCAATTGTGAGCAGGGCCACTTCAGTTACAGTTAAGCCAACATAGATGAATAATAACCGCATCCCGACCGCCCTGATCCTGGGCTTGATTTTTTCCTGCAGCGACGACTCAAGGGTAAAGAGGTGATAACCGCCGAGCTTTAAAGAAGGCATAATGATGATTACCAGCACGATGATCCCTATCCCTCCGATCCAGTGCGTTAAACTCCGCCAGAAAAGGATGGACTTAGGAAGAATTTCAACATCGGTCAGAATTGAAGCGCCAGTGGTTGAAAATCCGGAAACGGATTCGAAGTATGCATCTATAAATGAAGGTATTGCACCGGAAAAAATATACGGCAAGCACCCAATGAGCCCGATCAGAAGCCAGGATAATGTAACGGTGAAATAGGTGTCTTTTTTACGTAGCTGCTGATCATCCTTAAATCCAGGTGAATAAAGATAAAGCAAGGCGCCGAGCGAAATGGAGATAAAACCGGAGAACAGGAATGGAAGGATGTCTTCGGAAAAATATATTGCCACTCCTGTGCAGAGCAGAATAGCTATCCCGAGTATAAACAGGTTGCGGCTGACTACCTTAGATACAACCCTGAAATTAATGATCTGGCTCATCCTGTCCCATATTCAGCATCCACACAAATCTTTAAAAATCCATTCTGCCTTTAAAAATCAGCGGCTTAAAAAGGCTGTTAAAAGTAATAAAAAGGCGTTACGAAAAATTATGTAATTTTGTACTTTTTATATCTATATATATCTATAAATGTTCCAGAGGACCGGATGAAAATTTTACTCATAGCACCATGCCAGCCTCTGGATCAACGTCCAAATTCAATGGACATTCCACAGCTTACCCTTTCCATGATCGCGGCCCTTACGCCTCCTGAGCACGAGATTGAAATTGTAGAAGAAGTTTATGGCGAATCAGTGAATTTTGACGGCGATTACGACGTGATCGGCATTTCGATCATGACCCAGACCAGTATCAGGGGTTACGAAGTGGCCAACGAATTCAGGAAAAGAGGCAAAACGGTAGTGTTCGGGGGGATCCATGCCACCTCAATGCCGGACGAAGCCATCCGCTACGGCAATGCTGTCGTAATCGGTGAAGCGGAAGGCCTCTGGGATATTGTACTGGAAGACATCAAGCACAACCGGCTGAAATCATTTTATAAGCTCGACAAACTGCCGGATCTGCAAAATCCTATCCGGCCCAGGCGCGACCTGATCAAATGCTCGTCGGGAAAGTTCTCCATTGCTCCTATTGAAACAACCCGCGGCTGTCCGTACAATTGCGATTTCTGCTCGGTTTCCAGGTTTTTCGGGACAAGGCAGCGGCATAAGCCCATCCCGCATATCATTGAAGACATTGAATCATGCCGCGAAAAGAACCTCTTCTTCCTCGATGATAACATTACCGGCGACAAACGCTTCGCCAAAGAGCTCTTCAGGGAAATGATCCCGCTGAAAAAGATCTGGGTAGGCCAGGCTTCCGTGCAGGTCGCCAACGACTCTGAGCTCATGAAGCTGGCCTATAAATCCGGCTGCCGCGCTTTGCTTATAGGTTTTGAATCGATGTCGGATTCCGGGATCAACCAGTACCGGAAAACCCTGAAAACTATCGATGAAAATGTACAGGCCGTTAAAAAACTGCAGGACAACGGCATAATGACCATGGCCTCGCTCATCTTCGGCCTTGATTCGGATACCATCGAAGTATTTGACGTTGCCTACGAATTCCTGACACGTTCCAAAGCCGCATTCTTCCAGGCCTGCGTGATGACCCCCTACCCGGGGACCCCCGTTTTCAGCAAGCTGCGTGCCGAGGGCCGCATCATGACCGACGACTGGACACGTTACGATGCTTCGAAAGTGATCATACGCCCTGAAAACCTTTCACCTGAAGAACTTCTGGATGGCTACAACAAGATAAAATGGCATTTTTACGCTAATAAATCCATCCTTCAGCGTGCATGGCCCAATGTGAAAATCGGGTTCTATGAATCACTGCTTTATCTTTCCCTCAACAAAGGATACCAGAAGAAAAACAATCCCTCCGTTTTATCCCAGGTTTATGAAAACCCCGCGGAACAACCGGTCGATTTCAATGTGGCTAAATACGTCACCCCCCTGTTAAACGGGTATCATCATCCGGTAATAAGCAACGTACAGGTTTGCGAAGAAAAAGCTGATTTGATGGAGTGAGGATGTATTTTTCCCCTTGATTTGAACAGTTTCCACAATTATTTGTTGAAGTTCCATCGGTAAATCAATAACTATTTGATTTTCCCGGAATTCTCTTGCCAGGAAACTGCCAAAGCTATCATCACTTCATCTTAATAATCAAACCATCAATTCATTATGAACGCAAAATCCATTAAAGGAAATTCGACGGAGGAAATTAAAAACGCATTGCAGCAAAGCATGGCTGATGGTTTTAATCCCACTCTGGCAATCGTGTTTATTTCAATTACGCAAAACCGGGAAGCTGTCAGCGAAATACTGGATTCAGCAGGCATTTCCATTTATGGCGCAACGACCAATGGGGAATTTATCAGTGAAGATGTTGGCAATGATTCCATTGCAATTCTTTTGCTGGATATTAACCGTGATTACTTCACTGTGCTTTTTGAAGAATTCCCTGAAAAAAATTACAGGGAAACCACGCAGAAAATGGCTGGTAAAGCATTGAAAAAATTTGCCACTCCCGCCTTCCTGATTGCAGGCAGCAATATGGAAACGGATGCTGAATTGCTGTTGTTTGGCTTTGAAGATGTGATTGGAAAGCAGGTAAATGTGTTTGGTTGCATGGCAGGCGACAACTTTACTTTTTCCGAGCAATACGTCTTTACGAATGGCAAATCAAGCAACCGCGGCATTGTAGCCGTTGCCCTTAATGAAAGCAAGATCAAAATCAGGGGTATTGCCACTTGTGGCTGGAAAGCGATGGGAACGGAGAAAACCGTCACCCGGAGTGAAGGCAACAGGCTGTACACCATTGACAACGTACCAGTCCTGGAACTCACCAAAAAATACAGCGGCATTGAAAACCTGAATAAAGACAATGCTTCGCTGATGGTGGAAATTGCAACCAATTTCCCATTGCAACTGCAAAGGGAGAAGGGCGCACCTATTATGAGGCCCGGCCTCCTGGTCAACTGGGAAGATGGCTCATTTATCTGCAGTGGATCATTACCCCAGGGTTCAAAGGTCAGGTTCTCACTCCCGCCTGATTTTGATGTGATCGACAAAGTGGTGCATGGCGTTGAAGAATTGAAGGCTACAGAGATGCCTGAAGCTGACGCATTGATCGTGTTTAGCTGCGCCGGCCGCCTGGCTTCACTCGGGCCACTGATCGGCCAGGAAATCGGAGGCGTGAAAGATGTTTGGAATGTGCCGATGGCCGGAATGTTTTCCAATTCCGAACTTGCAAGGGCTACCGACGGTGACCTGGAGATGCATAACTTAACGACCTGCTGTGTTGCGTTAAAGGAAAAGTAAATGAACCAGCACATTCAAAATGCATTGTCTATGATTCAGCAGTTTGAAAATTTTACTGTGGAACAGAAAGATGCTATTACAAAATTGCTGGCTGATGCCGATAAGGAACTTGAGATTCTGGCCTTTAAACTTGACCGGACAGAAAAAGTAAAACGCACCACCACTATCCTTCTTGAAGAAACCATTGACGAGCTTGAATTGAAAAGAAAAGCCGTTGAAGATACATTATCTGAATTAAAATCCACTCAAAAACAACTTATTCAAGCCGAAAAAATGGCTTCCCTCGGGGAGCTCACTGCCGGTATCGCCCATGAAATACAGAACCCGCTAAACTTTGTGAATAATTTTGCCGAGGTTAGTATTGAGTTGGTTGATGAATTGAAACAGGAGTCGGCGGTCGACGGTCAGCAGCTTGTCCTGAAGGCGGAGCCTGAAGGATCAGCGGTCGGCGGTCAGCAAATTTTGGATGATATCAGGGAGAATCTTCAAAAAATAAACCACCATGGGAAGCGGGCCGATGCCATTGTGAAAGGAATGCTGCAACATTCCAGAAGCAGTACCGGCCAGAAAGAGCCTACGGATATCAATGTCCTGGCTGATGAATATCTGCGCCTGGCTTATCATGGTTTAAGGGCTAAGGACAAAGACTTCAATGCAACAATGAAGACTGATTTTGACGAATCAATCGGTACCATCAATATAATTCCACAAGATATTGGCCGGGTAATTCTCAATCTCATAACCAATGCATTTTATGCTGTAGATGAGAAGAAGAAGAAGCTGGCTTCAGACCTGTCAGGTTTGAAAACGCTGACAAGTCAAAAAAACTACGAACCGACCGTTACAGTGAGTACAAAGCGCTCCCTCTCCTTAGAAGGAGAGAGCCTGTCCCGATCCATCGGGAGCCGGGGTGAGGTTTTGATTTCTGTCAAGGACAACGGCAATGGAATTCCTGCCAGTGTCCTGGATAAAATCTTCCAGCCTTTTTTCACCACCAAGCCCACCGGGCAGGGAACGGGGTTGGGATTGAGTTTGAGCTATGATATTGTGAAGGCGCATGGCGGGGAGTTGAAGGTGGAGAGTCATGAAAATGAGGGTGCAGAATTTATTATACGATTACTTGTCAGTTGAGAGAACAATAGAAATGATAAACCAAATAAAAAGGATTTCAATGTTAGTAAATAAATTTTTATCGCGATTATTGATCAGCATAATTTGCTGTGTAATGTTCTGCGTGGGTATTGTTTCTAGCGGCTATGGACAGCGTAATTACCTTTTCGAGAATATCTCTGCTGCTGAAGGTCTGTCGAACCTCGAAGTACATGCAATCTTGCAGGATAAAAACGGATTTCTTTGGGTCTCAACAGCTAACGGGCTTAACAGGTACGACGGTGTAAATATGGTTGTTTTTAAAAATGATCCGGGCGATATGACTTCGCTACCCAATAATAATTGCTATGCCATAACAGAAGATTCAGAAGGATTTCTATGGATTGGCGTATCAGGGAATGCCATTGTAAAATACAATCCTGTGAATGAAAAATTTTCGAAATATCCTATTGAGGCGGGGAATGTCAGCATGACTTCTACTTTTTTTACTGCTATCACCGACCAGCATGGAGATGTATGGTTCGGGTCCTCCAATCACGGGATTCAGAAGTTAAACAGGTCGGAAAACAAATTTGAAAAGATAGACCTGGATTCAACAAATAGCAGGACTCAGTGGGGCGAAATCCTTGGCCTTAAGCAATTAAAGAATGGCAGCATCATAGCTGCCGATTATGGAAACGGAATCAAAATATATAATGAAAAGCTAAATTCCTTTCAACCCTTTTACCTGAAAGAAAATTACTGCCCGGTTTCAATTATTTCTATTTATGAAGACCCGGCAGGCCGTATTTGGTTGGGAGGTCTCAGTAAAATCATTAAATATTCTCCTTCTAATGATTCCATTGAAGATTACAATATTGCCGGCTTGTTTAAAACTCCAACAACATATGATAATACATTAGGAATCGTGGAAGATGAAGAAGGGTATATCTGGGCCGGAGTTTATTCGCAGGGACTCTACCGGATTGATCCTGAGAATAAAAATATCCAGCGGTTTGATTACGCTGAAGATTATGGTGAGCTTGATGCAAATCCAATCGTTCAGCAAATCTACAAGGATAAATACAACGTAATATGGATTGGCACTTTGATGCAAGGTTTGTACAAATTTGATCCGCTGAGAGAACCTTTCACATTCTCAAAAATAAAATCAGAAAGGTTAGTAAATTCGGATGTAAACCGGGTAAATGTAATTGTCGGATCGCCTCATGCAAAGAAAATCTTAGTGGGTTCATCCAATGATGGCTTGTTTGAATATGACCTTGAAAGTAAAAAGTCTATCCCGCTGAACATCAGATTTGACCCATTGACTATACCGGACGGGAGAATAAATATAAAGTGCCTGGTTGTTGATAATGAAGGAAACAAATGGTTTACCTATAACAATCTTGGCCTGCATAAAATTGATAAGAACAATAGCTTAAGTGTTTTTAATTCACCTTTTTTTAAAACGACCACCACCTACACGTCTAATACTTTGAAAATTGATTATTCAGCAAATATCTGGATTGCCTCGAGGTATGGTTTTGAAAAATACGATCCGGCAAAAAAGCAATTTACAATGTTGCCAACGCTAATGAACAAGCAGATGAGCAAAAATTTGAAGGAGCAAATAGATCAAATCCCTCAAACACGCGAACCAATCGCTTCAATTTTAAAGGCAGGGGAGGCAGTAAGTCTGGAGAAAATGTTTTCCCTGAGTCACGATCAGAAAGTGCTTATTATTGGCATTGGTGAAGGCCAGATGAGTGGCCAGGGTATTGATGATCTTTCGGATAGAGGCTCTCTTTTGACAGGGGATGGAAAACTCATCTGGGCGATGAATGATTTATCCAAAACATTTAATGACGGCGGAGGATTTAAAAACCGGATTGCCGTAAAGTGTTTGGATTTGACAAAAGGCGATTATAAAATCACGTATGTTACCGATGTCGGTCACTCCTATGGAACATGGAATGTCGCTCCTCCACCCGACTCCTTGTGGTATGGAATCCAGGTTTTAGACATAAATGAATCAGAATTTAAATATATCAGTGAATTGAGCGAAAAGGAAATCAATTCCGATAAGTATATGCCAACGGAAATTGGAACCAGCATTGAATTCAGTAAAAAAAATCGCGATATCGTTTGGCTGGGCACCACAATGAGCAGTTTTTTTAAATATGATTTAACTTCCGGGAATTTTAAGCAATATAATCTCGATACAAATAATAAATTTTCCCCCAATAATACCATTGCCTGCATGATGGAAGATATGGAGGGTGTTGTCTGGATTGCAACCCTAGGTGGTTTATTGCGGTTTGATCCTTCAACTGATAAAGTTGAAAAAATTGATCAAAGAGAAGGGCTGCCTTCAAACCAGGTAAATTCTATAATTGAAGATATTGAGGGAAATCTGTGGGTCAACACCTCAGGTGGTATGGCCAAATTAAATATAAATTCGCCAAGAGATGAGTGGAATTTTATCGGATTTGATGCAAAGGATGGCCTGCAGGGATCAAATTCCAGTTCTGCAAGCTGGACAGGCGGTGATGGGATTATCGTTGTCGGAGGAAGCGATGGGATCACTTCGTTTTATCCCGGGAAAATAAACGAAGTAAAACCCGATATTGTTCTGAATGATATTAAAGTTTCGGATGTTTCGTTGAAATCTGATTCGGCAGTTGTGAAACTTGAAAAAAGCATCATGGAAACCGAAGAACTTCGCCTTTCCTATTTCGAAAATAACTTATCATTTGAGTTTGCTTCAATTCATTTCTCCAGGCCCGAAAAAAATAAACTTTTATATAAGCTTGATGGTTTCAATAATCACTGGATAGTTGCGGATAGAAATTTTGCCACTTTCACTAATCTTGCACCCGGAGAATACAATTTCAGTGTTAAAGGTTCGAGCGGCGATGGGATTTGGAACGACACGGGAAAGAGCATCCTGATAATAATTTCACCACCATGGTGGAAAACCACCTGGGTTTACGTTTCATACGGAATCCTTTTTCTGCTGATTGTATTTGGGATTGACCGTGTTCAGCGAAGACGGATACTCGAGAAACAACGGGCTCTGGCCAAAGACAAAGAGCTGGCCCAGGCAAAGGAAATCGAAAAAGCATATCTTGAACTTGGTAAAGCCCATGAAACACTCAAATCCACCCAAACCCAGCTTATTCAATCTGAAAAAATGGCCTCCCTTGGCGAACTCACCGCCGGCATTGCCCATGAAATACAGAATCCGCTGAATTTCGTCAATAATTTTGCTGATGTCAATACTGAATTGATTGCTGAAATGCGGCAGGAAATTAATCAGGGCAATTATGAGGCTGCAAAAGCAATTGCAAACGACATCAAAGATAATGAACAAAAAATAAGCCATCACGGCAAGCGTGCCGATACGATCGTAAAAGGCATGTTAATGCATAGCCGCATCAGCAGCGGTTTAAAAGAACCAACCGATATCAATGGCCTGGCTGATGAATACCTCCGATTAGCTTATCATGGATTGAGAGCAAAGGACAAATCATTCAATGCATCGATGAAAACCGATTTTGATGGATCAATTGGTAAAATCAATATCATTCCACAAGATATTGGCCGGGTAATTCTCAATCTCATTACCAATGCATTTTATGCTGTACATGAAAAAAAGAAACAACTGGCAGAAGACCTGTCAGCGTTTTCAAACCTGACAGGTCAAGATAACTATGAGCCGACCGTTACAGTAAGCACAAAGCGCACCCTCTCGTTAAAAGGAGAGAGTCAGGGTGAGGTTGTGATCACTGTTAAAGACAATGGCAACGGCATCCCTCAAAAAGTACTGGATAAGATCTTTCAGCCATTCTTTACTACCAAGCCTAGCGGGCAGGGAACTGGGTTGGGATTGTCATTGAGCTATGATATTGTTAAGGCCCATGCTGGAGAGTTGAAGGTTGAAACCAAGGAAGGCGAAGGAACAGCGTTTATTATTGTTTTACCAACTTCCGCGTAGCGGATTAATTATTGTAACATGAAAATCTTAGTTGTAGACGATGAAACAGATATCCAGCCGCTGTTCGAACAGCGGTTCAGGAAAGAGATCAGGAACGGCGAATGCGAATTCGTTTTTGCCTATTCAGGTGAAGAGGCGCTCCTCCGCCTGGAGGAAAACAAGCACGAAGCCGTGCTTATCCTTTCAGACATCAATATGCCCGGGATGAGCGGTCTGGAGCTTTTACAACAAATCAAAGGGAAATACCATGCTCCACCGCCTGTGGTCATGATGATCACGGCATATGGCGATGCGGATAATTACAAGCGCGCTATGGACCTCGGTGCGGATGATTTTATCACTAAGCCTGTCGATTTTAATTTATTAAAAGAAAAAATAAAACCCGGTACAAATGGCTAAAATACTTGTTGTCGATGATGAAACAGATCTGGAGATCCTGATCAAGCAAAAATTCCGTCAGAAAATAAGGGAAAACCAATATGAATTCGTCTTTGCCATAAACGGCAGGCATGCCCTGGAACAATTGCTGGTACATTCGGATATTGATATTATCCTTAGTGATATCAACATGCCGGAAATGGATGGCCTCACGTTATTGTCAAAGCTGAATGAAACGAATTCCATCCTGAAGTCGGTCATCGTATCTGCTTATGGCGACATGGAGAACATCCGGACTGCCATGAACCGCGGCGCTTTCGATTTCGTGACCAAACCCGTGGATTTCGGCGACCTTGAGTTGACCATTGAAAAGACCATCAAACATGTTCTCCAGATGAGGGAAACCCTTAAAGCCATTAAAGAAAATAACATCCTCAAAATGTATGTCGATGAAACGGTGCTCAATTTCATGGGAACCCGTGAATTTGAATCATCGCTGATGGCTAACGAAACCGTGGAAGCAACCGTAGTTTTTATCGACATATGTAGTTTTACCTCTATCAGTGAAAATGAAACCCCCGACACCGTAGTGAAATTGCTGAACAGCTATTTTGATGTAATGGTCAAAGAAATCATCCGGCAGGGGGGATTTATCGACAAGTTCATCGGTGATGCCATCATGGCCGTATTCCGTGGTGAGCACCACCTCGACCGCGCCATTGAATCCTGTCTTGCCGTGCGGGCAGAAATCGCCAAACTGCCCTCCATTTCGGAGCATGTCGTATTCAAGCCTATGGTCTCAATTGGGATCAACAGCGGTGAACTGGTTTCCGGGAACATCGGATCGGCAAGCCTCCGCAGGCTTGATTACACTGTGATCGGTGATGTCGTGAATACCGCTCAGCGGCTTCAATCGGCAGGACAGCCAGGCCAGATCATCATCAATGAATCCTGTTACCAGCAGGTGAAAGAATATTTTCAATGCCGGAAAGTCGGGGAAGTGAGCCTGAAGAACAAATCCAATCCTATGGTTATTTATGAAGTAGTGGAATAAAAAGCGAATTTTATTTACTGTTTCATTTTTCTCTTATTTTTACTCATTCAAAATAAGCAGGATTTTCATCCTGGCAGTCATCTAGTATAAACAATTTAAATAACTGAAATTCAATGGAACCATATATTACTTCAGATACGCTCGCTGCAAAATCCCGTGAATGGCTTACTAAGATCCAACCGGTGAATCAGCACAAGCTTGAATTCAACAAAGAAAAATCAGCCCTTTTAGTGGTTGATATGCAGAAATTCTTCCTCGACCCGGCATCGCCAACTTTTACCCATGGTGGCCCTGCTGTACTTCCAAACATTAAAAAGCTCATTGCAGCTTTCCGTAAAGCCGGCAGGCCGGTCATTTATACCTGCCATGTCCATCATCCCGACCGGCTTGATGTTGGGATCATGGGTTGGTGGTGGGAAGGGATGTGCCTGGAAGGCAGCCCGGAAAGCCAGGTGCATGACGAGCTGGCTCCCCTGCCCGGTGAAAAGGTCGTTTTAAAGCACCGCTATTCGGCATTCTACAATACGGACCTGGAAACGATCCTGCGCTGCATGAAGGTGGAAGACCTGGTCATTTCCGGGATTATGACCAATCTTTGCTGTGAATCCACTGCCCGTGATGCCTATTTCCGCGACTACAGGGTTTTCTTCCCTGCCGACGGAACAGGTTCCGTAACAGAGGAGATGCACCTGGCCAGCTTGATGAACCTGGCATTCGGCTTTGCTTTTGTTACAGAAACGGAGAATATAATCTCCGACCTGGAAGCTACAAGTTTAAAAATCAATTATGCCGATCTTGCCGTGCAGGAAAGTTGACATTGATGTTGATTTATTCCTGCACCAGGTCGTACCTCACCCCTACCCTGAAACTGAATTTATCTTCAAGATAAGGATTTCCAATCATCCAACCCTCTGATTTATACAGGGCTGATAAAGTGGTGGAGAATCCCATTCCGAGGGCATAGCGGGCCTGTAATTCCAGTGCCCCGCCAAATGCCCCTTTATCATCAAAAAAGCCCTGGTTTTCAGGCTGTGACCAGAAGTTCAACGTCGCGCCAAGGTCAATGTCTTTGTTTTGAAAAGGCTGCAGGTTATAAAGGCCATATTGCAGCCCGATAAAGCCCTTTTCATGATTATTATAACTATGGAGAGCGAAAAGCTGGTTAAACGATTTGACCTTAAAAGGGACATATACACCGATGTCGTTCCCAAAATGCGTTGGGTTGTATTGCATAAACACCAGGAAACTGAAATCTGAACTGACATTTATCCTGTTTATGAGGAATATGGCGGGATTTACAAAATTCAGCAGTGCCAGGTTCTTTTGTTTTTCAAGGTAATCCTGGCCTTCAGCAGTCAGGTCGCTGAACCCTAAGCGGCGGTTCACACCTTCTCCGCCGGGAAAAGTATCACGATCGGTGTAAGGTGTTTCAGGGCTGAACATATCATAGATCCATGCATTGAGATCAGAGCCGGCATAATCGCGATAGTAAGGATCGGGGTCTTCATCCGGCGGGGCCAGGACTTTTACCGAGTCGCTGGCCGAACTGGCTGCAAAATGGAAGTAATTCCATGCATAGTATGCATTATATAAGTAAAAAGGATTTTTGTAAAATTTACGTTCATGATAAAAATCCTGGACTACATTTACCTGCGTCATGAATGTTTCGGATTGTACGCCGCTCACATAGGAATATAGCAGGGCTTCGGTATCATCCGATTTGAGCCCTGACAATTGCTCGTCGGTTAATCCGTATACCGTTCCATCCCAGCGGTTGAACAACCAGTTACCGTTAAGTGAGCTGAGCTCATTTGCACCGAGTACAGAGCGGTGGAATTCTTCGTGGGTGAAAACTCCCAACGGGATCGGCAGCTCGCTCCCATACCTGGAAAACGCAAGCCCAAGTATATATTTCACACCGTAATTGGCTATCTTCCCGCCGGTTGTATTCTTCCTGTTCTTAATTATCACATTACCCAGGGCATCAATTCCCCAAAAACTGACATCGTACAAATCATTGGATAACCCGACAGTTTGCATCATCGAAGGGAACCTGGCTTCTGACTGGAAATTCTGTGGGAAGTCAATCACTGGCAGAGATAATCTCAGTTTATAAACAGCAGTATCCTGGGCTGAAACCATTTGAAAAGAAATCAGCGCCGCAACAAATAATAAAAGGTTTTTCACTTAAATAGATTTATGGTTAATTTTTAGAAAATTACTGATAAGACGCAGACAATGCTGTTTTGGTAACAATTTTCGAATTTTTTTTGTTCATTTTTTTTTCTGATTTTCCCTTTACCTTTGATTTCTATCATCTTATGATGCATAATAACGAAATAGCGGGGTGCCTTTTTGAGCCGTCAGTAACAATGGCCTGAACAATGTGGAGGATTTCGAAGCTTCAGATTAAGCATTCCTTTTGCTGTTATAGAAGTAAGTAGAGAATAAACCTTTTCTTACCTGATTTGTTAATTTTTAAAAAGAGATGCTGCTAAAGTCATTCGATTCATAACCACAAAGGAGCACAAAGGGTTTTCACGAAGGCGCACAAAGGATTTTAGAAAGCATCAATTACTTTGCGAGCCTTTGTGAAAATCCTTCGCGTGCCTTTGTGGTTAAATTAAAGGCATACAGAGTATTCTCAGAAAAGAAAGGCAATGGACCGGAAAAAATTTCTTCAATCACTATCTTTGTTAGGCCTTTCAGGCATCGCTATGAATATGAAAGCTTTAAGTCAGATCAGCAACAAGCTGGGGAGTTCAGTTAAAATGCCCGTTCTGTTTCTCGGCCATGGAAGCCCGATGAACTCCATCGAAGAAAATGAATTCGTCAAGGGGTTCAGGGAGATGGGAAAGTCATTGCCCCGGCCGGCGGCAATTCTCTGTGTTTCTGCTCACTGGGAAACACGGGGAACATATGTAACTGCAATGGAAAAGCCCAAAACCATCCATGATTTCGGCGGTTTTCCACAGGAGCTTTACGAAGTCCGGTATCCGGCACCTGGCAGTCCTGAATTGGCTGGTGAAACGAAAAAACTTATCACGAAAGCCGAAGTTGAACTGGATCAGAGCTGGGGGCTCGACCATGGCTGCTGGAGCGTGGTAAAGCACCTCTACCCTGATGCGGACGTTCCGGTTATCCAGCTGAGCCTTGACCGCAGCCGTGATGCGCAATACCATTATGAGCTCGCAAAAGAACTGTCGGCGCTCCGTAGCAAAGGAATCCTGATCGTCGGGAGCGGGAATATGGTGCATAACCTCCGGATGGTTGCCTGGGACAGGATGAATGACGATGATTTCGGATACGACTGGGCCCTGGAGGCTTCTGAAAAAATGAAGAACTCTATCATGGACGATAACCACGAGCCATTGATCCATTACCAGAACCAGGGAAAGGCTTTCCAGAATGCCATTCCCACGCCGGAACATTTCCTTCCCCTTCTTTATACATTAGCCCTGAAAGATAAGAACGAAACCGTTGGCCTTTTCAACGACAAGGCTGTTGGCGGCTCGTTGACTATGACATCGGTGAAGATCGGCTAAGATTTCTTCAAACTCTAGCAGATTTACGCAGATATCTCATTTGAATCCGGAAATTTTTTGACATTCTCATTCAAAATCAATATCTTTATCGCTCCTCAAAATTATTGGGACAAAGGGTATGGTATTGAAATTCCCTGATAGCAAAAAGTTATTAATGTGTATTTTATCGATTTCCCTGTTATTTGCGATAAACCCGGAAAGATCATTCACCCAACCCAATACGTTTAATCAAACCCTGATTTTCAATGATACTTTAGTTGACGAATCAGCCAGCCAGGTTCTGGAAACAGATGAAGGTTTTATTCTTTGCGGAATAACAGATTACACGTATCACACAATGGTATTAGCCGGAATTGATTTTGCAGGAAATATTCTCTGGAAGAAATATTATGGCAAAGACAGAAGGCATCTTTTCCGTCCTGGATTTTATGATTCCATGATTAAGACCTCTGATTCGAATTATGCACTGGCTGTTTCTTTCAAGGATACCTTGCTTTCACCATCCTTTTCTATGATGATAATGAAGTTCGATGCTGCGGGTGACACCCTCTGGACTAAAAGTACTTATACCTCACCAACCCCTGGTCAGTCATGCTATGCCCGTGGAATAATTGAGACCTATGATAAAGGCTTTCTGGTATTTGGTGATGAAAAATATAAGGGAGTTCTCATCAAGACGGATAGTGCTGGCAACAGGGAATGGCTGGTTTATCTGGGAAATAATTCCTACAATGACAGCAGGAATATCTATTCGGCCTGCCAGACAAGAGACAGTGGTTTTATCCTCGGAGATTACAGGGACAATATCCCAAACCTCATTTCTGGTAATCCTGTTGTAGTGCGGTATAATAAATCCGGAACTAAAATCTGGGAGAAAGGTTTCGGAGGTCCTTATCATGATCCTATGGGCACCTTTATCAAACCTGTAAATGACAGCATTTACATGGCAACTGCTCATTATACGTTATCCACATCCGGACCACCATATTATATTCCGGAAGAAAGCCAGATCCAGCAAATTCAAATCAGCGATAATGGTGAAGTCCTTTCAAATACACTTATAGGGGATTCAGGATTAATGCTTGAAGTTAATGATCTCGAAGAAATGACTGACGGTACATTCATGGCCGTCGGAGAGACCTGGGATCATAAATCCTGGCTGATGAATTTCTCAACTGAAAACAAATGCATTTTTTTCAGGATGCTTGATATCCCTTCCAAACCTGATTATATGACCAGCTTATATGATGTAATGAATACACGTGATGGAAGTATAGTAGCATGTGGTTGGTATTACTTATTTGGTGCAGGCGGAAATGATAAACCCTGGCTTTTCAAAACAGACAGATTTGGCTGCTTTGATATCGGCTGCGACAGTACTTCGATTTACCTTCTCAAACAGCCTGTTTCGGATACTTTATGTAAGAATGACCATACATTACTTAGCCTTGAAACGCTCTGTATACAAGGTGTTGCATCTTATCAGTGGCAATATTACCGGGCCGGGAGATGGGTGAATACTGTCGATGGTCCTGTTTACCAGGGATCCAATGATGATACGCTGACTATTGATCCGGCAATGATCAATAATAAAACAGAATATTACAGGTGCAATTTTTATAATGATTTCTGGTCGTTTTTCACAGAAAGCGTCCCAGTGTTTTTTCTCGACACAGTTACCATCATATCACAACCTCAGTCTTTTTCAGTACCATTATGTTATACAGTAAAGTTCATTGTCGATCAAACTGGTGATCTGCCGGTTAACTACCAATGGTATCATAATTCAATGCCTATGGAAAATGCTACTGACAGCATGTTGACTGTCCAAAATGTCCTGGAACCAGACACGGGAATTTACTATTGTATGGTAGAAAATATTTGCGGAAATGTTAAATCGGATGATGCCAGGCTTAGGATCTTTTATCTTGGTATTGAAAAGGAAAAAGAACGAGTCCTAATTGATCTCAGTCCTAATCCTGCTAATGGAATTTTAAATATTTATTCTTCCGAAGAAATCTTCCTGGAAACATTAATGCTTTTTAACCTCTCCGGTCAGCCTCTGATGGAGATGCCGGTCGGAAGTAAAATCCGACAGGATCTCTATCTGGATATTTCTTTTCTTTCACCGGGAATCTATTTGTTAAGTATTCAAACAGATAAAGAAAGAATAATTCGAAAAGTCGTTAAAAATTAATAACACAACATAGTCGCAACTGGACAATTAATTTCTTTTTTCGTTTTCTTATCTTTACGGCAATATTAACCTGCCTCAACCGGAAGTCAGGTTAATTTATTGACATTAGAAATTTCGCTGTACCAAACCCATAAAACTATGCCAACACCGGAAGAAATCCTCAATGGACTAACACTTGCTTCAAACAAATTCGTATTTCTTAGCATTGCCTGGCACATAATTGTCCTTCTTTTCATTGCACTTTTGATTGCCGGAAAAAGACCTTCCAGCAAAGCTATTGCATTGGGACTAATTGCATTATTCTTATCGGTTTCCATCGTTGCGATGCTGGTTTCCAACCCTTTTAACGGGGCAATGTTTATGCTTGCCTCCGTATGGTTTATTTATATTTCCTGGAAAATGCCGGAAGAAAATGTCATCGTAAAATGGGATATTGTATCGCTTATTGGGGTAGCGCTGATCGGCTTGTTCTACGGTATTTTCGGGGTGTTACGCTTAAAAGTTTATTTAGATGTGGTTTTGATTGCCGGGGCGCTGTTCCTGCTGATTTATGCTCTTACGTTGAAGAAGCCCGGTCTCCCTGATCCTGAATAGCACCTCCCCTTTTTTCACAAGGGCGCCCTGGAGCACGATAACCTCCGCCATTTCACCATCATACGGGCAGGTAATCTCCTCGATATAAGCCGCAGTTTGGATATAGCAAAGCCGGTTTCCCTTGGAAATATGTTCCCCGGGAATTGAAAATTCAGAGTTCTCCCCGTAAAGATTATAGTAGATCTGTCCTTTGGTTGGCGCAGGTATTTCCCTGATATCGGGATCAAGGATTTTCGGTTTAGGTTCCACTTTTCCCGTGGCCGGCTCCTCATGTGGTGTTGTGGCTGATTTCGAGCTGGCAGCCAGTTCAATGGCTTTAGCGAGTTCACTTTCGAAGCGGGTCTTAGCATTACCCGATTTAAAATCGCGGTATTGCTTATCGTGCATAGCCAGTTCAAAAAGCTCTTCGTCATCTTTGCCGGCATCCCATTTGTTTTCAGCCATCTCTTTCCGGTATTTGTCCAGTTCA
The DNA here is from genome assembly GCA_964371595.1 of uncultured Bacteroidales bacterium. GTDB lineage: Bacteria > Bacteroidota > Bacteroidia > Bacteroidales > JAGOPY01 > JAGOPY01. The sequence goes on from CAYJNJ010000010.1 coordinate 23,403, forward strand.
TCGGGAAAAGCATCCTGAGGGACACCTGTATAAAATTCCCTGCCCTGGATGCTGGCCAGCTTAACAATTTCCGGGTCTAATCCGCCGGGCAGTTTGCCGGCTTTTCCAAGGATCATATCCCAGGAATTGTTGTCGATCATGCTGTATCTATTCTTGCCCCCGGCGAGCTGAAGGATATTCATGATGGCCATGTTCTTGACATACTGGCTGAAAGGTGTGACCAGCGGCGGGTAACCCAGCTTCGGCCAGATAAATTCGACTTCACTGAACATCTGCACCATCAGCTCATCTTCCGTAAGCTCAGGCTGGTCCTTGCCTTTCAGCGAGGCATTAATGCTGCGGTGGGCACCTTTCAGGTCGGCCATAAGGCTGCCCATCATACCACCTGGCAAGCCACAGCCGATGAGCAGCGACGATAGCTGCTTGTTTCTCGGATCGATGAAATAGCCCAGGAAATCATCGATGAACTCCTGGGTCAGCGACCGGACCTTCATATAGGCATTCATGTTGATGTCGGGCACGTCAAAGCCTGCATCTTTCATAAGGGCATGGACGGAGAGCAGATCCGGGTGGACCATTCCCCAGCTTAGCGGCTCCATGGCCACATCAATGAAATCAGCCCCGGCCCTGGCTACTTCAAGCATCGAAGCCATGGAAAGTCCCGGCCCCGAATGCCCATGGTACTGCACTTTTATATGGGGGTATTTCTCCTTGATCTTTTTTACCAGCTCCCCCAGCATAACCGGCCGTCCGATACCTGCCATATCTTTCAGGCATATCTCATCCGTTCCGTATTCTACCATTTTATCGACCACACCCATAAAGTATTCAACTGTATGAATAGGTGAAAAAGTGATGGAAAGAGCGGCCTGGGATATCATCCCGGCTTCCCTGGCAAATTTAATGGACAATTCCAGGTTCCTGTGATCGTTCAGCCCGCAGAATGACCTGGAAATATCGACGCCCTGGGCCTTTTTCACTTTGAACATCAATTTTCTTACATCAGCCGGCACCGGGTACATCCGGATGCCGTTCAATGCCCTTTCCAGCATCTGGGTCTTGATCCCTGCCTCATTAAAGGGCTTTGTCCACTCCCTCACTGCAATGTTTGGGTTTTCCCCGAACAAAAGCTGCACCTGTTCAAACGCCCCTCCATTCGTTTCAACCCAGTCGAAGCAACCCATTTCGATGATATGCGGTGCAACGGCTTTGAGTTGGTCCAACCTGGGCTGGTACTTCCCCGATGATTGCCACATATCGCGATATACCAGGCAAAACCCGATCTTTTTCTGCATAATTCCTGTCTTTTCCGGACTTGTATTCCCCGGTATTTTTTCTTGTGAAATAAATAACAATAGTACAGGCAAAATTAGAAGGATTAAGGGATTGCAACGCCCTTTGCGAAATAATTATTTTTGACACCCTTCATTTATCTTTGTTTAAAAAAACTATATCAACAGTAAACATCTACCTCACTTTCGACGGTAACTGCGAAGAAGCCTTCAATGACCACTAAGGCACTGAGAACACTTAGGGACACTTAGATTTGAATAATATTTCCATTGATTAATCTTAGTGATTCTTAGTGCCCTCAGTGCCTTAGTGTTTTAATTAAAGAGTATTTTACTATATTTGTTTGTTCAGGGGTTCTGACCCTAAATCAAACCAAATAATTTGCGGGTTATGAAACTATTCACTCATTCTTTAACTCTTTTCTTTTTATTATTTTGCTTAAATGTATCTTCTCAGAATAAAGAACTGGATCCGGGCTGGCAGTGGGCCCGGCTTACAAATATCCCTAATACTTTAGATAGTGAAGAGATCCTGACTGATGCTGATAATAACACGATCTCCTTTATTTATTACATTGATTCAGTGCTTATCGAAGATACGGCCTTTTATCACGACGAGAATTATGCCAGCTACAATATTGCCATTATCAAGCGGAATTCAGAAGGTGATTTTATCAAAGCGGCTGACATCTATACCAATCCGGGGGAATTTCTTTTCAATACAGACCTGGCAACGGATCATGAGTCCAATATTTACCTGTATGGTTCATTCTCAGACACTTTATTTGTGAATGATACCATGATAACTATGCCAAATCCTGGTATCGATATCTATCTGCTAAAACTTGACAACAACCTGGAATTTCAGTGGGGTGGTACTATTTCTTCTGATTATCAGGATGATAGCGAAGGATTGGCAATATCTGAAGATAATTATATTTACCTTTCGGCTCAACACTTCAATAGCCTGGATACATCACATTCTTTCGTCAATTTTTTTAACCAGGATTCTGCTGATGTCGCTCAAGGATTGAATTCATTAGTAAAATTGGATCAGGATGGCCAGATTGTCTGGAGAGCAGAAATTCGTGATAATAAAGATGGTTTCGCTGAGATCATCAATACAATCAACGGTTCCGACGGAAATATCTATATAGTTGGACATGCAACCAATGACCTTTATATCCAGGGTGATACGGTTGAATTTCCCTCATCTCCGGAATACTACATGCCTGGATTCATTGTTCAATTTGATCCGGATGGAATGCATCTTGATGCTTTTTTTATTCCTTATCCGCAGTTCGGTTTTTATATTCCTGAAACTAATATCGATGCAAATGGTAATTATATCATTTCAGAGGAAATTTCTGAAACTATGATTATTGGGTCTGATACTATTGAACTATCAAATGATAGCGTTTATTCAATGATTTCGAAATTTGATCCATCTTTTCAACCTATCTGGCAACGGGGTATCAAAACTACGGGGGGTGCGGCCACATCATTTCAAATTGAATTAATCGAAGATAGTATTGCATTTGCATTTCAGGGAAAGAGCAGGTTTAATTTTATGGGACAGGACTATGTATTAAACGCAATTGGACAGGTCTTTTCAGGTATTTTCAGTCCTGATGGTGAATTAGCGGAATTACAGAAGACAGATGCCAGCGTTGGCGCCAAACTTAATAGCTTTACCCTTGATAATTGCAATAATTTATTGACCGATGGGATTATCAGGGGGCTGGCACATTTCGGAAATGATACAATTAGCACGGGCTATTCTGACCTGATCTTCCTTGCTAAAAACGCCCACATTCAGCCATTTTTAATGGAATTGCCCTTTGATACTGCCGGGTGCGGAAGCGTAATTTTGTATGCCCCGTTTGGGTATGATGATTATTGGTGGAATGGGGTTTTATCAGATCAGAACTGGTACCAGGTGATGAATACCAGTATTATTCATTTAAAAGTTACCGGGGAAAATTGCAGTTGGAGTGAGGCTGCTACCCAGGTCACAATTTACCCGCCGCTTGAATTCTCACTTGGCCACGATACGACTATCCTGCTGACCGATTCACTAAAAATTTATACCAGTGGTGAGTACGATTCATTCCTGTGGTCAACCGGAGATACCACCTCTTTCCTCGAAATTCCTGCTTCAGACTTGCAGGTTGGCAATAACCAATTTTGGCTGGATATAAAAAAGGGCATATGTTCCGCATCCGATACGCTGAATGTGTTTGTCGTTGATAATTCTAATATTTCAGAACAAGATGACAGCTATATAATTATTTATCCGAATCCTGCTTCGTCCTTCCTTAATGTCATTGCTAAACCTGGCCTGATCATAAAATCAGTTAAAATTTATTCCCAAACAGGTACGGAAATGTCAATTATAATACCAGCTAACAATAAGATTGACATTTCAGGGGTTCATCCTGGTTTTTATATTGTTGAATTATTGACCAATAAAGGTTTACTCAGGCAAAAATTGATAATTAATTAATGCTAAGTTCCCATATGGAGAACCACTAAGGCACTGAGAACACTTAGGGACACTTAGATATTTCAGTTAATTTTACTTTTAATAATGAACATTGAGTCCCCTCCGAAAAGTCAAATTCTTTAAATATGCCACTAAAACACCAATTCACCAAGCAACACAAAAGTCTGATAATCAAGCTAAATGCTTTAAGTGAATTTTAGTGCATTAGTGTTTTTGTGGCAAATTAAGGCTTTTAAGAGTGGACTCAATATTTCTTAGTGGTTCTAAGTGCCCTCAGTGCCTTGGTGGTTGTAAATCCAGGAGAAAAAGTCCTGCTGAAAGTCTAAAATTTCTAACCCGTCATTAAACAATCTGACATACATTTGAATAATGAATTAAGAATTCAACATTCAACATTCAACATTATTTTTAATCCAATGTCCCCAAAGAGAAAATCCCTCAGAATCGGTATCCTCAGCGCAGGCGGCGACTGTCCGGGGATCAACGCCGCCATTCGTGGCGTAGGCAAAACCGCTATCGTTGAATACGGGATGCAGGTGATCGGGATCTCCGATGGATTCCTGGGCCTGATCAACCAGGAGTATGAAATTCTTTCGGAAGAAAAGCTATCCGGTATTTTAACCCTTGGCGGGACGATCCTTGGGACATCCCGCGAAAAGCCTTTTAAAAAGGACAAAGACAGCCTGGAGCAGATCAATAAACCTAAGCTTATCAAAAAAAACTATAAAGAACTGGGGCTCGACGCACTGGTTTGCATAGGTGGGAACGGTACGCAGCGAACTGCTTCACTGCTTGTGGAAGAAGGCCTGAACATCATCGGCCTTCCGAAAACCATCGATAATGATGTATGGGGAACGGATATCACTTTCGGGTTCGATTCGGCCCTGGGCATTGCCACTGATGCCATCGACAGGCTGCATACCACGGCCAACAGCCATAAACGGATCATGGTGATCGAGCTGATGGGGCACAATGCGGGCTGGCTAACCCTTTATGCAGGAATTGCCGGCGGAGGCGATGTGATCCTTCTCCCTGAAATTAAATACGATATGGATATTGTGGCTGATTACCTGTTACGACGGGTAAAGTCCAAAAAGCCCTACTCCATCGTGGTGGTTGGTGAAGGGATCGATAAACCCAAAAAAGAAAAAGCGGCAGATTATATCGCGGAAAAGATACAGCAACGCACCGGGCTTGAAACCAGGGAAACTATCCTGGGCTATATCCAGCGCGGCGGCAGCCCCTCCCCTAACGACCGCATCCTCGCTACCCGTTTCGGTGCCCATGCCGTAGAGTTGATCGCAAAAGGAAAATTCGGACATATGGTGGCTAAAAAAGGAGAAGATATGACATCGGTTCCCCTGAAGGATGCCGGTTCGAAAACCAGGCTGGTGCCACCCGATTTTCCGTTGATCGGCAAAGGAAGGAAAATGGGGATCTGCTTCGGGGACAGGTTTTGAGGAATGATGATTACGATTTGACATTTCTTCGTGTATCTTCGTGCCTTCTTCGTGTATCTTCGTGTTATTAAACCGGCTTATTTTGTTTCACGAAGGTCCACGAAGAATACACGAAGATCCACAGAGACCTTAATCAAGATGTTAATATTTATGACTTTGAAAATGCGAATAATTTCTATGAATCGATTGTTCATAACCCTATTACTTGGATTTTTTGTGAATTGCACGCTTGCACAGGAAAATTCACTTGAGACCTTCTACGAGAAATCCGGCTTCAAGGAAACCCCTTCCTACGACGAAACCATTGAATTCTGCCGCCTGCTCGACCAGGCCTCGCCTTTCATCCACTACACCACCTTTGGCACCAGTCCGCAGGGGAGAAAGCTCCCGCTGCTGATCATCGACGGGCAGGGCAAGTTTGATCCGGCCCAGGCAAAGCATGATGGCAAAATGGTGGTCCTGGTAGAAGCAGGGATCCATTCGGGGGAGATTGACGGGAAAGACGCCGGTCTGATGTTCTTCCGCGACCTGGCCATCCGGCAGCAGTTTGGAGCTATGCCCCAAAATCTTACCCTGCTTTTTATCCCGGTATTTAATGTCGACGGCCACGAACGCTACGGTCCCTATAACCGTATAAACCAGGAAGGCCCGGAAGAAATGGGCTGGCGGACCACAGCCCAGAACCTGAACCTGAACCGCGACTTTCTCAAGGCAGATTCCCCGGAAATGCAGGCCTGGCTCAAACTTTACCAGCTTTGGCAGCCTGATTTCTTTGCGGATATCCATGTCACCGACGGCGCCGATTACCAGTATGTCATGACCTACGGAATCGAAACACATGGCAATATGGATAGCGGGCTGACGGATTTTTCAACCGGCCAGCTCATCCCTGCCATGGAAAGCTTCATGGAAACAGCCGGCTATCCGGCCTTCCCTTACGTTATGTTTCGCAAATGGCACGACCCGCGCAGCGGACTTCGCAGCAGTGTCGGCGGGCCGCGCTACTCCCAGGGATATACCGCCTGCCAGAACCGGATCGGTCTGCTCGTCGAGAATCACTCATTAAAGGACTATAAAACCCGGGTAAGCGGCACTTATGAGCTGCTGCATTTCCTTTGCACTTACCTTGATGAGCATTATGCTGAAATCAAGGAACTCAACTCGTTTGCAGATCAGAAAACGGCTTCGGATATATTCCGCGGGGAGCCCTTTCCGGTGAATTATTCCGCCGGGCCCGACAGCGTCATGGTCGATTTCCGTGGTGTTGAATATGATGTGGAGAAGAGCGACCTGACCGGTGGGGACTGGTTCAAATATTATCCCGAAAAGCCGGTGACTTTTAAAGTCCCGTATTTCTACCGGCAGTTGCCGTCGGCCACTGTCCGGATCCCCGAGGCTTATATAATTCCGGCTGAATGGACTGAAATTATCGCAAAGCTCTCCCTGCACGGGATCAAATATTCTACCCTTAAGGAGCCGGTTGCAGTATCGGTTGAATCCTACCGCTTTACAAAGGTTGAATACGGGAAATCCACTTATGAAGGCCATTTGCAGGTAACCCCGACTTTTGATACCTACAGCGAAGAAAGAGTTTATCCAGCAGGATCGGCGCTGGTCCCGACCAACCAGCCTGCAGCCCGCATAATAGTTCACATGTTCGAACCGGCCTCTCCTGATTCGTACCTGCAATGGGGCTATTTCAATGTGATCTTCGAACTGAAGGAATACTTTGAGACCTATAAAATGGAAGTGTATTCAAGGAAAATGCTGGCCGAAAAACCAGGAATGAAGGAAGAATTTGAAAGATGGAAGGCTGAAAACCCGGAAACTGCCCAAAGCCAATGGTCGCAGCTCGAGTGGTTCTATTTCCGGTCTCCGTGGGTGGATCAGAAAAGAAATGTTTATCCTGTGGGAAGGATTTTAAATCGAACTATCCTTGACGATTTACTAAATAACTAATCCGTGTAAATCCGTAATATCTGTGTCATCGGTGTTCTATTATGGCACACGGATAACACGGATGCGACGGATGACCACGGATTTAAAATAAAAGAAGGCCTTTATATGATAATCCATGCGAAGACAATCGATGAAGTTTTAGACCAGCTCGATGCAATCATCGGGGAAGCGAAAAAAAATAATGATCCCCTGGGATTTTTCGCTTATATCTACCGGAGAACAACGGCGCAGATAAAACTGGCAATTACCGACAAGCAATTTGAAGACAACGAGCGGATGGAAAAGTTCGATGTGCATTTCGCCAACAAGTACCTCGACGCTCACCGGGATTATATTAGTGGACGGCCGGTTTGTAGTCCCTGGGCTGCTGCATTCGATATAAAAAACGATAAATTGACGATCCTGCAGCATATTATCCTGGGGATGAACGCGCATATCAATTATGACCTGGGAATGTCGGCTGCTGAATTTTCAAGTGTTGGTGAATTAGAAAGTATGAAGAATGATTTCATGAAAGTGAACGATGTTCTGGCCAGCCTTGTCGACGAATTGCAGGTAAAAGTCGGTCGTGTTTCCCGCCTGATGTTCCTGCTCGACTGGTTCACTAAACAAAACGATGAAGTGGTGTTGAATTTCAGCATGGAAAAAGCGCGGAAGCAAGCCTGGAATTTCGCAGTGGGAATGTCAGTATTAGAAGGTCAGGCAAAACAGGCTATGATTGAGGAAGTTGATGGCATCATCGGCAGACTTGGAGATACGATAAAGCATCCGCGGGGAAAAGTATTCGCCTATACCTTAAAAGTAATATCCTTTTTTGAAGTGAAGGATGTCAGGAAGATACTATCAAAGCTTGAAGCAGATTAGGACTGTAGGACTGTAGGACGATAGGAATTTGGAATTTGGAATTTGGAATTTGGAACCCTGAAACCCTGAAACCCTGGAACCCTGGAACCCTATAAAAGCAGCAACTCTTTACTCTCATGCTCCAGCAGCCATTTTTTCCTCCACAATCCCCCGGCATAACCTGTAAGCGATCCGTCTGACCCTATCACCCGGTGGCAGGGAACAATGATGCTCACGGGATTGGCGCCGTTGGCTGTTGCCACAGCGCGGATCGCTTTGATATCACCGAGCCTGAGCGTTAATTCTTTATAGGAAACTGTTTTCCCGAAAGGGATTTTCAGCAGTTCATTCCAGACACGTTTCTGAAATTCCGTTCCCTGCAGGTCAAGAGGAAGATCGAAGACCTGGCGTTTCTTATTGAAATATTCATCAAGCTGTCCGATACAGCGGGATTCCATCTCCCCTGCCCTATGCTCTTCGCCCTTAGCATCATCAATAAATATCAACTTTGAAATTCCTCTTTCAGAGTATTCAATATTAATCAATCCAAGAGGCGAATTGTAATGCAGGATCATATCTTGCTATTTTTTTCACGAAGTTACACCAAGAAGCCACGAAGTTCCACGAAGAATTGCATCTTTGCGTTTCTTTGCGTTACCTTTGCGCAACTTTGCGTGATCTCTTATCTGATTCTATTGTGTCCTACTGTGACTATTGTGGTTAAAAAACGATTTCTATGAAAAAAATAATCCTAATCTTAAGTGCTACTCTTTTTTCAATTTGCGTATTAGCCCAAACCGAGCCAGTCCAGATCTACAACCCTGAAGCCGATGCAAGGGCCGACATTTCAGCAGCCGTCAAGCAGGCTAAAGCTGAAAATAAGCATGTTTTGCTGCAGATCGGCGGCAACTGGTGCCCCTGGTGCGTAAGGCTGCATGGTATGGAAACCACAGATACACAGATCGATTCACTGCTGAAAGCCGATTATGTACTGGTAATGGTGAATGTCCCCAAAGAAAAAGACAAACGCGACCCGGAACTGATGGCTTCACTCGACAACCCGCAGCGTTTCGGATTTCCCGTGCTGGTGATCCTGAACCAGGAAGGAAAGCGCATCCACACGCAGGATAGCTGGTACCTTGAGCAGGAGAAATCCTATGACAGGGAAAAGCTGGTCCATCTCCTCAAAATGTGGAATGTGGCCGCGGCGGGGAATTAAAATTTTCGTATACACCTGACAGCTATTGTACTTGCTTTGCCGGTCCATCCCCAGGCGCCATCGTTAAAATTCACGATCCAGGCTTCCTCATTCGGAAATTCAGCATCACCGCATTCAGTAGAAGCCCAATATTGGGCAGTAGTAAATCCGCCTATAAATGTTCGGTGGACGTACATCTCCATTAATTCGTCCCTTGAAGGCAGATACCAGTCGGTATACCCATTCAGAGTAAGGGTATCACATTTGTATGCCGCAATCCCATAATCTGTGCAACCTGAAAGGGTAGCGGTTGTGTTTGTATCCCCGGTTCTGATAGCTGTATGCTGCGCATTGGGTCCGATTAGTGTTCCAAAACATCCCCATTCTGTAATATCCAGATCGGCAGCCGCCGAAACCAGCCCGTGGTCACCGGTCCCATCCAGCCAGAAAACAAACCCGCCTTCCGCGAAAGATCCGATACCCAAATTTGTAAAAGCTAATTGTAACCAATTTGAACCATCAAAAATATATAGCGCATTATCACCCTGCGGGCCATTCGCCGTGACAAAAATCATTAGCCCCGGAGCCGCCGGATTAGGACGGTTGTTAAAATTGATCCGTGGTATTAACAAACCCTTGTCGGTTGATTGCAAATCAAGAATTGCTGAGGGGTCTGCAGGGCTGCCATTGTTGTTAATAGCGACCTGGGCAGTCGTTTCGATCCAAAATAAAGCAAGGATAATATATATAAGTAGTATTATTTTCTTCATAAAAAATAAAATAAAATGATTAAAAGGCCAGGCAATTTTTATAAAGGTAATAAAATTATGTTACATTTTTCGTTCTATTTTCAACCTGCTGAAATCAGGACCATTGCCCACTTTAACATATTATCATCAGGATTAAAACCCGTTAAGATCCATGGTAACCGTAGGGATCAGCAATATAAACCCGAGGATGAAAAGGATAAGGATCAGCGGCCAGACCCAGCGCAACCATTTATCGTAAGGGATACGGGCAATCCCCAGCGCCCCGATCAATACCCCGGAAGTCGGCGTGATCATATTCGTAAAGCCGTCGCCAAACTGGAAAGCCATAACCGTTGCCTGCCGTGAAAGATGGATCAGGTCGGAAAATGGCGCCATGATCGGCATCGTAAGCGCAGCTTTTGCCGATCCTGATGGAATAATGATGTTGATGGCCGTCTGGATCACATACATGGTGCTCACAGCCTGGATCTGGCCCACCTGGTGCAGCGTTGAAGCCAGGCGGTACAGAATGGTGTCGATAACTTTACCGTCTTCCAGGACCACGATAATACCCCCGGCCAGGCCAACAACCAGCGCCGCCGAAACAATGTCCTTCGCCCCTTCCAGGAAAAGCTTTACCTGGCGGTTGCCGCCGTAACCCATGGCAAGTCCCGCAGCAACCCCCATTGCCAGGAATAAGGCAGCAATTTCCATAATGTACCAGCCATAGCCCATTACCCCGATGATCAGGAAAACGATGGTGAACAATAAGAGGTTCAGTATGAAATAATGCACCGTTTTTCGCAGGGCGATCAGTCCCGTTAAAGCAAACAAGCCGGTCGCAATGGGAATAGCGGGGATATTTAAGGGCGCCGAATTGCCTACTTTCATCTCCGTGACCGGGTAATATACGGAGAAGATAATCAAAACCGCCAGTGTTAATCCGAAGCTGATCCAGGCTGATACGGGAGTGTGAAATTCGATCTTTTCGCTGCCTTCTGCGGCTTTAGCCCTCCAGTAGCCATCGACTTCGTAAACCGGCGACCGTTTCGGGTTTTTCCTGATCCGGTGGGCATACCAGAGCACAAACCCGATCCCGACGATATTAATGATGATAAAACATAAGAACCGGTATTCCAGGCCGGAAAATAAGGGTAAGCCGGCTATCCCCTGGGCTATGCCAATAGTGAATGGATTGAGGGTGGCAGCGGCAAAACCGATATGGGCGCCTAAATAGCACATCGACAATCCGACTATCGAATCGTAGCCCATCGATATTGCCAGTGGAACAAGGATGATCACAAAGGCTATCGTTTCTTCACTCATCCCGAAAACAGAACCGAAAACACTGAACATCAGCATGATCAGCACGATAACTACATTATCCACGCCGATGAACCTGAAAAACCTGTACTTCTCAAGTCCCCTGACAAAATGAATGAATGAAATGATCCCTGCATCCAGGGCTTTTGTAGAGTTCATGATCCAGAACGCACCGCCGATCATCAAAATGAAGGCGATGATCCCAGCCTGGCGCGTAAACCCTTTGAACATCGCGCCAAATACCTGCCAGCTCTGCGGATTGCTGTCCACCTGCTGAAAAACCAGCTCTTTCACCTCTTTACCATCCACTACTTTAACCTGCTCCACATAATCCCCGCCGGGAAAAAGCCATGTCAGTATGGCCGCCAGGATAATCAGGCTGAAGATGATGACGTAAGTATGAGGAAATCTTGGTTTTGTTGGCATAACTAAAAAGATTTAATTTTATAATCACTCTGTGTAAACCTCTGTGTTAATCTGTGTAATCTGTGGTGGATCAAGCAAACTTTGCTTCTTCACCACAGATTACACAGAGTTTCACAGATTAAACACAGGATAAGATTAAAATTATAACTAGTGACCAATGACCAGTGACCAGTGACTAATGACGAGTCAGAACTTTTCATCATATTTCGTCCACAAATAATCCCCCAGCTTCCATGCTTTATCGATCACCACCGTTCCCCAGTGGTTGGTGTAGCTGGTGAGAAAGGCGCGGCCTTTGCCACGGTCCTGGCTGTACATCTGCACTGCTTGCTGCTCGAAAGAGGGCTGCCTGTCGAAAAGCTCCTGCTGGATCGGGTTCCAGATGGCGTCCACGTCGTGGCGCATATCGCCCCAGCGCTGTGCCGTCAGTGTGCCCAGGCGGTTGAATGCCCACCAGGCCGACTTTGTGCTGAAGCCTTCCACCCTGCCATCCACCTTATAAGGCTCCGGCAGATCGGTCACCCCGCAGTAAACCGGGATGTAGACCGAAGTCGCCACGTTGTCCATGGCAAGCCAAACCACGCCGCCGATATGATCCGGCAGCCATTCGCGGCACTGTATGATGGTGGCGTACATGGTGTACCAGCGGGCAATCGTCCGCTCGCCTAACCAGCCCCAGCCACCGTTCACCTTAAAGAGCTTGTTGGCATCGTAGGGCATATGCGGGTTCGCCAGGGGTGAAATCACGGCATTGCCTTTATCATCGGCTACGATCATATCTTTGGTCATATCGAAAAGGGTCCCTTCATAGTAATCCTTGAAAATCGAAACCAGCCTGGACATGGTGACCGGGGCGTCAGGCTTCACCGAGAAAGGGTAATTTTCGGCATTGGGATCCAGCTTCAGCGAGGGGGCCAGCAGGTCGAGCACCCGCCATTCCCTGCGTCGCGAGGCCAGCGAGGTGCGGCTTTCGGGAGCGTAAGCATAGCAGAATTCGAAATCCGCCGGCGAGCTGCACCAGCCCGAATCGATGGCGACCTGGAAAATATTGTCCGAAGCCAGGAAGTTGGCTTTATCCTTGATGTTGACCTGGCGTATCCGGCTGGCGTTGGCATTCACCGACACATGGTCGTCGGGCACGCGCTGGGCTGCCCAGATGGAACCGACTTTTCCTTTGCCCGGGCCAAGGATCTCGAAATGCCAAACCTCTTTCGTATCCGCGATGGTAAGGCATTCCCCGGCATCGTTATACCCGTATTTTGCCGTCAGCTCGCCGGCCATTTTGATGGCTTCCTGGGCGGTGCTGCAGCGCTCGATCATCAACTGGCAAAGCATCGTACAGTCGATCAAGCCTTTGTCGGATTGCAACTGCTCCCTTCCACCGAAAGTCGATTCGCCGATGGCAAGCTGCTTTTCATTGATGCACGGATAAGCCGAATTCACATAGGCATGCGTATGGCTTACCTGCGGGATCTCCCCTACTTTCTTATAAATATACAGCGGCATGGCAACCGTATCGCAGGGGATACGCTGTGTAATATCGCACATCGACCCTTTTTCATGATCCAATGCCGGCTGAATGAAGATCGATGAGCGTGTCCGGTGGCTGTCGTCGGTATGGGAAGTGATCACCGAACCGTCGATGGTGGCGAGTTTACCGCAGGTAATGGATGTGCAGCCGTCGGGTTCATTGCCAACCCAGTCGGATTTGTCGACCTGGGCAAATCCCTGTAAACTAAGGATTAAGAAAAAGGCTGGAAGTATGGTGTAAAACTTATTCATGTTAACTGAAATTTAATGATTGTCTGATGAGGAAACAAATATAGTAAATTGGGCAAAACTGTTCCAGAGTTCCAGAGTTCCAGTGTTACCTTAAATCGAATATCGTCTGTTCGTGTGTTCGGGTTTTCGTCTGATGACTTCGAATACCGTCTTCTGGCGCTATCGTTCTTTCGCCACAAAATCACTAAAACACCAAAGTACACTAAAATTTAACAAATGATAAGCAGATCTTCGTGATATTTCGTGATTTTGTGGCAGTTCGTAAATCAATTACGCCTGTTTGTTAAACAGATTTGTATCGTATGCATGAAATATTGGATTTTTGAGCTTTGATTAACAAACCAGGTTTCAATCAGGTATCTCTGTATTTTCCCAAAATTCTGTTAAAAATGACAAATGGTATTTTTTTCTCCGTCATCACTTGCATCAGTGTTTTTTTATCAATGATATTGTCGTTATTCTTCTTTGTTACCAAAAGAGGTTTCAATTCCGAAAATAAAATACTGGCAATACTTATAATGATATTTAACCTCCAGATCATTTACTCCTTTATGACAAGCAGTTACGCTTATCAATATTTCATGGACTGGCATAAAACAATTTTCCTGGTAAGGCAAACTTCCTTCCTGATTGGTCCACTGATCTACTTTTATATCTTAGCTTTTCTGAAAAAGGAAGCCATTAACCGCCGGATGGCTTTTCATTTTTTGCCTTTCATTGGAGCTGTCTTATTCCTGCTGGTCTTTTACCGGCAAACAGATCAGTTTGTAATCTGGGAATCACCGGTCGACCTGTATAGTACGATCCTGATCATGGCCCAGAATTTCATCTATATTGCTTACACCCTGATAATTGTGAAATCCATGGACACCAGTTTCATGGGATTTTTCAAGAAATTAAAGTTAACTTCCAATTATACCTGGCTTCATATTCTCCTTCTGGGATTTATTGTGATCTGGATCATCAATCTGAATTCATTCGCTATTTACATGATTGTCCAAAAACCGGGCTGGTGCGCCTATACCGCCAGCATTTACGGTCTGACTGTCTTCATTTTCGTCAATACGATCATGTTCCTGCTCCTCATAAAGCCTGATATTTACTATATAATTACGAAGTACAGGAACAATAAATTAGAAGAGCAGGACAAGCAACAATACCTTCAACGATTGAATTCTCACATGGAAAACAATAAGCCATACCTCAATCCTGATATTACCCTTGAATCCCTGGCAAACGATATATCGGTCAATCCCAGGGTCCTTTCGCAACTGATCAATGAAACTTTTCATAAAAATTTCAAAAGCTATATCCTCGAGTACCGGATTAAGGCAAGCATGCAAATGCTTGCCGATTCAAAGTATCATAAACATACGGTACTTGAAATCCTTTATGAAGTCGGGTTTAATTCAAAGTCGGCTTTTAATAACCAGTTTAAACTGTTAACCAACCTTACTCCTTTGGAATACAGATCAAAATATATTAATTAACTTCAATGTTTTCAGGAAAATCAGTCCATTTACCTGTAAAAGGTCGATAAGGCGTAGAATATGTCTTCAATTTGTAGAAAATATTAAGATGAAAAATATTAGCCTTATATTCTTTATCTTCCTGTTATCCATTAGCTTAGTCGCTCAGGACGATGTAACCATCGGAAAGTACAGGAAATTCGAATCTGCTTTACTTGGCGGTGAAGTCACTTACCTTGAACATCTGCCCGACGGGTATGACAAATCGGTCAAAACCTATCCTGTTCTGTTTACAATGAATGGTCAGATCACCTCACAGTTCGCAAATGATGCTGCTACCCTTGACAATTTATCGGGCGACAGGATCCCGGACATGATACTCATCGGCATCTCCAATACGGGTGCAGCAGCGAAATATTGGTCCTGCCCCAACGACAGCGGTTATGTTAAGGGCGGTGAGACTTTCAGTTCCTTTTTGAAAGATGAACTGATCCCTGAGATTAATAAAAACTACAGGACAAATGGTTATCAAATCCTTGCGGGGCAATCAAATACCGGTCTTTTTGTGATGTATAACTTCTTATCATGCCCGGCATTGTTTAATGCATATATCGTTGCCAGCCCGATGTTTGGCTGGTGCCCCCATTTCTTCCTCAATACAACTAATTCCTTTCTCAAAGATCATCCGGATATCAATAATAGACTTTACATCTCTTACGGAAATCTTGATTATGTGCAGGTCCTTAATTATATCAGCGATTTTGAAGAAGTTCTGGAACAATCGCCTGAAAGCCTGGAATGGAAGGTTGACAGGATCGAAAATTGCACCCATGTCCCATTTTCTACGCTAAACAATGCCTTGCTGTTTTTCTTTTCGGGATGCACTATGAATGCGGATTTGAAGAAGATGGCGGTGACGGAAATCAGAACCCATTTTGAGGCTTTGTCGCAGGAATATGGCTTTCCGGTCTATCCAAAGGCCGGGGCATTGTTCGATCTCGTCTACGACCTTGGAGAGGAACAAAAATTTGATCAGGCGATCGATGTAAACAAATACCTCATCAGTTTATACCCTGATTCTGAATTTTATCTTTATTATCTTGGACGATTATATCAAAATAAAGGAGATCTTGAATCAGCAAAGGAATACTATAATAAAGCGCTTGGAATCAATCCTGATTTTGAGCAGGCAAAGACAGCATTAATTAAAATTGAATCCCTATGAACAAAAGATTTATTTTAACGGGATTAATCACCACTGTGATCAACCTCTTACTGCATGGGCTTGCATACTTCTTCATTTTAAAGGACTTTTACCAATCGCATCCGGCAGGATCGGAAGAATTCATGAAGCAGCTCGGACGCCCGCCCGACCAGTTAATTATATGGGCAATGGCTGTTACAGCTCTGACAATGGGATTTCTGATCACTTTAATAATGAAATGGTCAGGTGCAAATACCTTTACTTCCGGCCTGAAGAATGGATTTATTACCGCTGTCCTTTTCTGGGGTTCAGTTAATTTTGGACTG
Source organism: uncultured Bacteroidales bacterium (assembly GCA_964371595.1). Lineage (GTDB taxonomy): Bacteria > Bacteroidota > Bacteroidia > Bacteroidales > JAGOPY01 > JAGOPY01. The sequence goes on from CAYJNJ010000010.1 coordinate 39,940, forward strand.
TATGCTTCGTCCAACTATTTTTCCCAGGCATCCGTATTCGTCGATTTTGCCAGCAGTACTACAGTCATGACCATTTCCGGGGCGTTTGCGGCCTGGATGCTGGGATTAAAAACAAATAAAAACCAATTAAAACCAATATGAAAAAACTAATGAAATTCGGTGAAGATGTAGAAGGATATAATATCCCTGTGTTAAACGAGCGCGAAATAAGGGCAGCTGCAGGGATACTGTTTTTAGCCACTTTCACTTCATTAATGTACATCCTGTTTAAAGGGAATTTTGTTCCGATTAAATATGTGATAACCCTTTTCCTTATGGATTTTCTGATCCGGGTTTTTATTAACCCCAGATTTTCGCCAACCCTTATCCTTGCACGCTTAATTGTAAGGAACCAAACGCCGGAATATGTCGGGGCTGCCCAAAAAAAGTTTGCCTGGATTATCGGTGTGGTCCTGTCAGCGACCATGTTCATTTTTTTTATCATTGTAAATGCCTATAGCCCGATCACAGGAATAATTTGCCTGATTTGCCTCATATTCCTGTTCTTCGAATCGGCTTTCGGAATATGCCTGGGATGCCTGTTCTATCCCTTCTTTTTTAAAAATAAAACACAACACTGCCCGGGTGAAATATGCGATACCAAACAAAGACAGGATATTCAAAAAACGTCTAAAAGTCAACTTCTTATTTTGCTGGCTTTTATTGCATTCACTTTTCTGACCGGCTATCTAATGAATGATAGATTTAAGGAAACACCCTACGATTTGTTTGGAATAAACAGCGTTGAGCAACCCAAATAAAAAATGGCATCACAAATTAAAAAAATGAGAGCAATTGTTTGCTCAAGGTATGGACCGCCGGAAGTTCTTCAATTAAAGGAAGTTGAGAAACCTGTTCCCGGAAACAATGAACTACTCATAAAAATATTTACAGTTCCTGTAGGAACGGAAGATCCCATGCAACGGATGGGGAAACCATATTTTGGAAGATTTTTTGTTGGTTTCACAAAGCCAAGACAGCAAATCTTGGGTACAGAATTTTGTGGGGAGATTAAATCTGTTGGCAAAGATGTAACGAAATTTAAAAAGGGCGATATCGTTTTTGGGGCTACAGGTGCGCGTTTCGGCTGCTATGCCGAATATATGTGCATCCCTGAAGATGGTTTTCTGGCTTTAAAGCCCCCAATAATGACTAATGAAGAAGCGGCACCGGTCTGCGGGGCATTGGCCGCCTGGAACCTTTTAGTAGCGATTGCGCACATTCAATGCGGGCAAAAAGTACTCATATATGGTGCATCCGGGAGTATAGGATCGGCAGCAGTGCAAATAGCCAAAGTGTTTGGGGCGGAGGTTACCGGCGTTTGCAGTTCATCCAACCTTGAAATGGTGAAACGCCTGGGAGCCGATAAGGTAATTGACAATACAATTGAGGATTTTACTAAAAATGGGATGACTTATGATGTCATATTAGATGTATCTGGCAAACCTTCCTCTTTTAAGTTCAACAACTCACTGAATAAAAAAGGCTTCTACCTGACTGTGTATCCAACGGTTTCAATTCTTTTTAAAACTTACTGGACTTCAATGTTCAATCATAAGAAAGTTGTGTTTTCGGCTACAGGGCTCAAACCGGTTTCTAAACGTTTGACCTTTCTCAAAGAACTTATTAAGCTTTTTAATGAAGGAAAGTTAAAAACAGTAATTGATCGAAGCTTTCAGCTGGAACAAATGGTTGAAGCTCACAGATATGTGGAAAAGGGATTCGAAAGAGGCAATGTAATTGTGACTTTATGGCGTTAAATCCCCTCAAATTATAATGGAATTGGATGAAATCAATTTCATCTGTCGATTCCTTCACTTCACTCCTTCAATTCTTCAGTTCACCATCTTTTCACTTCCCACTCTTTATGGAGCGATATCTTTGATCCATTAATTCAACACAGGATCAAATGAAGAAAAATAGTCCATTGACACGTTAAAGGTCGTTTGTCTCATTTCTTCCTGCTTTTTTTGCCGAAAATTAACAATCCAAAATCAATCTTAAAACATTAACAACAAAAATGAAAAAGATCACTTTAACAACACTTACGCTTTTAATTTGCGTAACAATTGCCTTTAGCCAGGACCTGACCCAGACCATCAGGGGCAAAATAACAGACAACGACAGCAAAATGCCATTAATCGGGGCTACTGTTATTATTCCCGGGACAGACCCGATTGTGGGTACCATTACAGATATCAATGGGGTATTCAGGCTTCAGAATATTCCGATTGGCAGGGTTTCTTTACAATTATCCTATATAGGCTTTGAGACCATTACCGTTCCGGATATTGAGGTGAATTCGGGAAAAGAAGTGGTTTTGAATCTGAGTATGCAGGAATCGGCTTTAAAACTGAATGAAGTTGAAATCATGTCGGACCGGAATAAAGGAGAAGCAATCAACGATATGGCCCAGCTAAGTTCACATTCCATTACCCTTGAAGAGACCAAACGTTTTACAGGCGGGATGGACGACCCGGCCAGGGTAGTTTCCTGCTTTGCGGGAGTCGCCAGCACGCCCGACGGAAGCAGCGATATTATAGTTCGGGGAAACTCGCCAAAATACATGCAATGGAGGGTGGATGGATCTGAGATCTCGAGTCCATATCATATGGATGATCAGAACGCTTCTTTCGGGGCCCTTACGGCGCTAAACAATAACCTCTTAACCACTACCGATTTTTACACCGGGGCCTTTTCATCGGAATATGGCGATGTCTTGTCGTGCGTTTACGATGTAAAGCTCAGACCGGGAAATAATGAAAAGTTTGAAGCGACTGCCGGTATTGGGATTATGGGTACGGAACTTACCCTGGAAGGTCCTTTTCGAAAAGGGTACGCGGGCTCATATCTTGTAAATTACAGGTACTCAACTATTTCATTAATAAAAGATCTCGGCCTGGTAGATGTGCCGGGAGGTGTAAATTACCAGGATGCTACCTTTAAACTGGTTCTCCCTGCCGGTAAAGCAGGCACTTTTTCCATGTACGGGATAGGAGGATTGAGCGGGGTTTCAATGGAGAACCTCGGGCCAACGAGCATGTCCACCCCAGGCAGGCCGGTTACGAATGCCTGCATCAGCAAAGATTATTACAAGTCAAATTACCTGGCCAATGCCGGACTCAACCATATCATACCCCTTAATAAAAACAGCTTTATCAGAACGTCGCTTTCCTATTCGAGAACCGGAGCCGACGATGATATTTACGAATCGGATACCATCAGGGTATACAACGACGATGGTGAGATAATAAGCGACACCATTACTGCCAGGACCCATATGGTTCAAAGCAGGATTGTGAATTCAGCCATCAGGGGCGCCATCACATATAGCAACAAAATTAATGTGAAACATAAGATTCAAATCGGCGCAAAATACACGCTGTACAACTTCAACTACAACCAGAACATATATAACGATGAAGATTCTTCCATGGTCAGTATAACAGAATCCAGGAATCATGTTAGCACCATCAACAATTTCATCAGTTGGAAATACAGCCTGAAAGAGAATATTATCCTTGTGGCAGGGATACACAATATGAATATTATAGGTAAAGCTCAAAGTACGATTGAGCCAAGGGTGAGCATCGCCTGGAATATCAATACAACAAACTCGCTGCATGCAGGCTACGGAATGCACAGCACCACAGAAAGCGTACATAACTACTTTACAAAGATCAAGCAAGCCGACGGCAGCTATACCGAACCTAATAAGAACCTCGGGTTATTGAAGGCGCATCATTATGTATTGGGCTATGAAAAACGCTTTTCGGAAAATCTGATTGGAAAAATTGAAATTTACTATCAGGACCTGTATAATTTACCAGTTGAAGACAACGACACCAGTTATTATTGCACGATCAACGAAGGCATTGATTACCGGTATGTTGCACTGGTTAATCAGGGCAAAGGCAAAAATTACGGTGTTGAAATCAGCGTTGAACGTTTCTTTGCCAATAATTTCTATTTCCTGGTAAACAGCTCGATATTCGATTCGAAATATAAATCGCTGGAAAATGTTTGGCGCAACACCCGTTATAACAACAACTATACGGTTAATATATTAGGAGGTAAGGAGTTCAGTAATATTGGAAAGAAAGATAATCAGAGCCTGACACTGAATACTAAAATTTTCTTTGAAGGGGGCCAGCGGTATATCCCGGTTATCAGGGATGCCCAGGGAAATGTGGCCGTGGATCCTGAAAAGGATCTTTATTTCGATTACTCCAAAGCCTATAAGGATCATCTGGATAATATCTTCCTGGTGAATTTTTCGGTAAGCTATAAATTCAACAAGGCCAGGGCTACCCACGAAATATTCCTGGACCTGATGAACCTGACCAACAGCCAGGCCCGAATGTCGGAATATTACGATGAAAGCAAACCGGATAAAGTGGCCTATACCACCCAGTTTCACTTCTTCCCGAACTTAATGTACCGGGTTTATTTTTAAGAAATTCGAAAATCCGTTTCAAAGGCGGGTGCATTGTTTGACATCGTAATCGATCTAAGTGATGCCCAAAAATTGGATCAGGCAATCGAATTAACCGAATACCTCATCAGCCTGTATCCTGATTTCGAACAATATCTTTATTTTCTCGGACGATTGTACCAGAATAAAGGAAATATTGAATCGGCAAAGCATACTATGAAAAATCACTGAGAATCAACCCTAATTATGATCGGGCGAAAGAGGCGTTAAAAAAACTTAACCAGAGTATGTAATCATTCCATCAAGATTACAACCATGAAAAAGAATTTTCTCATTGCCGGCCTCATAAGGTTATTCCTTTAGCTCTCACTGAAAGCAAATGGCGTTAGTAAATTAAGCTAAACACTATGAAATATAAGATTATATTATTTCTTTTTGTCTTGATTACAGCCTCTTGTAAGAAAGAAAGCAGTAATAGGTTTTCGGTTTGCAACGATATCATTAAATCAAGTTGTGATGGTTCAAGTGAAGAGGAGTATTGTTTGTTCGGTATCAAATGGGATAACACCAATTCCAAACAAATACAAATATCCGACTCGATATTACAGACCGTACTAACCTACGAATTTATAGATTCAGGTTATACTTTTAATACTCATTCACAGGATAATGTAATTAGTTTATCTTTTGACAAGGTGATCAATTGTTCTAAACAAAGTATCAGAGATGCCTTGTCAGAATGGGAGTCAGTTGCACCTATAAAATTTATTGAGGTCGCAAATAATGGTGAGGCTAATATAAAGATTCTGATCGCAAATATATCTCAAGGCGGCCTGGGATTTCCTCCATATTCAAACGAACCTTGTAAAGAGTTAGCAGGCTTATTGGTCATTAGGCCAATACCAAACCAGACTTGTGATTCATATTATTGTTTGGCATTACATGAGATTGGCCATATCTTAGGATTAGGGCATGTAGTTAGCAATAACGTAATGAATCCTGACAAATACTTTAAAAAGCTTCAGCAAGGTGATATTAAAGGGATACAAACAATTTATGGAAAGAACTAATTCTGTGTTGCAAACATGCGCCCATATACAATGGCAGATTTTATAGTGTTATTTAACTTCTCTTTAATCACTCTCATGAATATTAATACAAGTGCGCATTGAAAAGCAAATTAAGATTAATAAATAGAAAAATAGTCCATCTACCTGTTAAAGGTCGATAATGCCTTTCCCTGTCGCTTAATTTGCACGAAATTATTAACGACAAATTCTTTTAAATTATGAGAAAATCAGCGCTCACAACTTTTGTGCTTTTATTGGTTTGCACTCTCGCTTCCTCCCAGCCAATTCCACCCGACAGCCTGTACCTCGGACAAACGCCCCCGGGCAATATCCCACAGGTATTTGCACCCGGTATTGTATCCTCGCCTAACAGGAATGAGGCCGTGATCACTTTTTCGTCGGATGGGAAGTCAATCTTTTTCTACATCGAAAAATGGCCCCAGCCGGGAAATCCCTATACTTTGTTCATGACTTATACCGACAATCACTGGACCGGTCCTGATACCATTCCATATACATTAGGCCGGTCGACCGGGGAACCCTTCTTTGCCTATGCCGGAACCCGTGTTTACATGTTTGCCACCAATGCCGTCAACCATCAGGGCGTAGCAGATCTCAGCTATTCCGAAAAACAGGGCGAAACCTGGAGCGATCCGATAAGTATGGGCGACCCGCCGAATTCCGAAAATTACCAGTACCACCCCTGCCTTGTCGGTGATACTTCCGTTTATTTTTCCAGCAATGCCGGCCATATCTGCAGGAGCCAATACAGCAGCGGGACCTATCAAAGCAGGGTCATTCTACCTAAACCGGTCAACTACATTGGAAGCCAGACATGGGGTGATCCTTTTGTTTCGCCAGATGAAAGCTATTTGATCTTTAAATCGATAAGACCGGAAGGTTTCGGCCAAAACGATCTATACATAAGCTACAAAAAGCCCGATGGCACATGGACCAACCCTAAAAATCTCGGAAATATTATCAATAATCAGAATGATCAAAGCTCCGGCGACATTACCCCGGATGGTTTATACATGACCTACGGCTCGGACAAAGACCTGCATTGGGTGTCGACAAGCTTCATCGATAGTTTAATGTATACCAATTTTATTCCCTATTTAAAAAACCCAATCCCGGATCAGGGCGTATATATCGGACAACAATTCGATTTCACCATCCCCGACAGTACTTTTATGGATGATGATGGCAATAATACCTTAACCTATGACGCTAATTTAACGAATGGAGACCCATTGCCAATATGGATGGATTTTGACAAGTTCACCGGGACATTCTCAGGGATTCCTCCCGTAGCAGAAACATTGGATATTGGTGTAACCGCCACAGATACTGCCGGTGCCAGTGCTTCAGCGTCTTTTAAAATTATTGCCGATTCATCAACTTCTGTATATAAGCCCGACTGTCCAGCGGCAAGCATTTTTCCAAACCCTGGAAATGGAATATTACACATTTCTTTAGATAAACCTTCGGATAAAAAAGTTGAATTCAAAATCTACAGCCTGGCAGGACTGCTTGTTCAAAGAAATGAATTCTATAACGAGACTATAATTGATCTGACGGAACAACCAAAAGGGATTTATATTATTAAATTGTTTATTGACAGTGAAATAACTATCAGAAAGATTTGCCTTCTTTAGTACAAACCCATTATTTCTGTTAATTCTCCCGGATGGATAAAAGGTAAAATACTAATCAAAAGTTAACTTCATGAAAACATTATTTATAACGGTTTTACTTTTTGTGGGTGTCGTTTCGAATAACACCGCCCAAAAGGTTGATTTCTCAATCTATTTAGCTTCTAGCGGTGGAGTTCACAGTTCTACTCCCTCTGCTATCGACAAGGATGGGAATATATTTGTTGCCGGCGGCACAAGAGAGGGGCTTAAGGTAACCAGCGATGCTTTTCAAAAAAAATATAAGGGGCATATTGATGAAGATGTTACCGGGGGAGATGCATTTCTAATGAAGCTTTCGCCAGAAGGAGAATTAATTTACTCAACCTATATAGGAGGTTCAGCGTCAGAGAACTACTGTTTAAAACTGGCCCTGGATGATTCCGGCAACGTATATGTTGGCTTTACCACAGAATCACAGGACTTGCCGGTTTCAACCAATGCTTTTCAAAAATCAGTTAAAGGGGAGAATGATCATTATATAATAAAATTCTCTAATGATTGCAGGTATATTGCCTCCACTTACCTGGGAGGCTCAGGCAGCGACCACTGGACTACTCTCGCTGTCCAGAATGGCTTCTTGTACCTGTTTGGAAAAACCCGATCGCTTGATTTCCCTGTAACGCCAGGTGCTTTTCAGAAGGGGTATGACAATTCCGCGCCGCCCGACAGCAGCCAATGGTGGATGGCTGGTGACATAACCATTACAGCATTATCATCCGATCTTGATAAAATATTATACTCTACTTATTTAGGTGGGGGCTCTTTGGACTTCATCCGATCGTTCTCATTTGTTCCGGACGGGAAAATTATACTCGCAGGAGGAACTTATTCTGAAAATTTCCCAGCCACAAAAGATGCCTGCCAAAAATCAAGAAGCGGAATTCAGGATGGCTTTATTACGATTATCAATCAAAATCTCTCGGAGATTCATTATTCAACTTTTATTGGAGGGGATTCAACAGACCTGGTCAATTCCATCTTTGTCGAAGACGAAGAATATCTCATTCTGGCCGGTGAAACTAAGTCACCCGGTTTCCCGGTCACATCCGACGCATTAAATGCCAGGTATTCAGGTGGAAATTCTGACGGTTTCTTAATGAAATTTGCTCTTAAATCGAATAAGCCGGTTTATTCAACCTTTATAGGTGGTTCAAAAACTGATCGGTTAAAAACTATCATAAAAACCGATAAGCAAAATTATGTTTTGGTTGGGACCTCCTCATCCATAGACTTCCCGGTCACCGATGATGCATTGTATTCATCCATTGAGGGTGGAATGGACCTTGTAATAATAGTCCTTGACGAAACGCTGAAGAATATTGAATATTCCACATTTGGAGGAGGCACAAAACAGATTGTGATGGATCCGATCGCCAATTATATCAATGGAGGCAAGTTGCTGATTTCATCACTGTGTTTTTCTCCCGATTTTCCTGCAACACTTAAATACACGGAACCGGAGGCAACAGGCACAAATTGTATATGGAAATTTGATCTGAACGAATTATGAAAAAATCCATGTTCTTCATCGCATTTCTGCTATGCTCTATTGTGATGACTGGTCAGGAAGCCATATGGATCAACCAGGAATCAATGAAGTATTATCCCTTGCCAAAGGTTGATAAACGAATAGAACTTCTGAGCATTGTCTTTCGCCTGGCGGGTAATTTTGAGTACAATGATGATGTCTACAAAAGCTATGTTTCGGATATCCATAAGCACTTCGATGAATACAAAGATCATCCACTAATTGTCTTTGCATCTGAAATGCGCGACAAAAACGGGGTTTGCTTTGATGCCGTTATGTCAATGGCTATCTACCTGGAACAGCCTCCCTCATTAATCCCGGTTGTGGAGTTTTCATCAACTCTCCCCGAACACAGGTGGGGGCAAGTAAATGCCATCAGATTTGCCGGATTGCTAAAGCAATTTTACACAGACGCCAAATGCGAGGAGTTTTTCAAAGAACATGAAGATTTGTATGAAATTGCACAGGAAAGGTTCATGCCCGTTTACAGGGCCCTGGATATAACCTGGTTCGATCAGTATTATGGGATTAAACCGGGAAGCAGCCTGAATATCATCATCGGATTGGGTCTTGGAGGAGGAAATTATGGCCCCAAAGTCAAGTATCCCGACGGAAAAGAAGACAACTTTGCTATCATGGGGACCTGGGATATAGACAGTACTGATAAACCTGTTTATTCGGTTGAGGCTAACCTGCCGACCCTCATTCATGAATTCAATCATTCCTATGTAAATCATCTTACAACAAAATATGAAAGAGATTTTGAGAATGCCGGGGCAAAACTTTTTGAAATGATGAGAGCAGGCTTGGGTAATCAGCACTACAACAATTGGCAAACTATGATGAATGAGGCCCTGGTCAGGGCTTCGGTCATCCGGTATTTGCTAAAACACAATCCTGATCGGAATACAGCAATATATCAATTGATTTCTGATTTTGGAAGAGGCTTCTTCTGGATGAAAGAGATGGTTGAAACCTTAGGGCTTTATGAAAAAGAAAGAATTAAGCATCCTACGCTTGAAAGCTACATGCCTGTTTTAGCAGATTTTTATAACAGGGTGGCTAAAGAGAGCGAGACAATGTTTGAGATAAAAGAATAAATGTTAACGACAAAATCCATTTACATTATGAAAAATTTAACGCTCACTTCAATCGTGCTTTTCGTGTTTTGCACTATTGCCTCCTCCCAACCCATCCCTCCGGATAGCCTGTACTTCGGGCAAACGCCTCCGGGCGATATCCCCCAGGTATTTGCTCCTGGAATTATATCAAACCCGGGAAGGGTTGAATATGGGATCTCGATCTCACCGGATGGAAAAGAAATGCTGTTTGCAATAGGCAACTGGCCGGATAAGCGGACCCAGATCATGGAATATAAGAATGACAACTGGACAGGCCCTGACACGGTCTCTTTTTCAATCACAAGATCGGCTGAAGAAGCTATTTACTCACCCGATGGCCAAAGGGTGTATTATTATGCTTACTCACCACCCAACCCGGTTGGAGGCGCGGATTTATGCTACAGCGTAAAACCTGACTCGGTTTGGGGGCCTCCAATAAATCTCGGCAGCCCGCTTAACACAAGCCAGAGCGAATACCATCCCTGTGTTGTTGCCGACGGATCGATCTATTTTGAAAACGTTTCAGGAAAAATATGTTATTCCAAATACCAGGATGGTAATTACCAGCCAAGAATGGTTTTGCCCGCCATGTTCAACGATGAGGATAATGCATGGGCAAACCCATTTGTATCGCCCGACGAAAGTTACTTTATTTTCAATTCTGTCCGTCCCGGTGGTTTTGGAAGCACTGATCTGTATATTTCCTACAAAAAAAATGACGGCACATGGACCAATCCGAAGAACCTGGGAAATATTATAAATACCAATACTTCTGAATGCGGAAGTGAAATTACCGACGATAGTCTGTACATGACTTATGTATCTAATAATGACATTTATTGGGTAAGCTCTGGTTTTATCGATAGTCTGAAGTACACGAATTTCATTCCCTATGTTATAAATTCAATCCCTGATCAGGGCGCTGTTATCGGGCAGCTTTTCAATTTTACAATTCCCGACAGCACTTTTATGGATGATGATGGCAACAATACGTTAACCTACGGTGCAAACCTCAGTAATGGAGATCCTTTGCCGGCATGGCTGACCTTCGACACCATTGCAGGATCCTTTTCAGGGATACCAATTGCTGCGGAAACACTGAATATTGAGGTAACCGCTACGGATACTGCCGGAGCCAGTGATTTTACGACCTTTAAAATAATCGCAGATTCAGTTTCGGGGATAAAGCAAAATAAAGTGCACCATATTAAAATTTATCCCAACCCAACACAGGGTTTGATCAATGTATCCCTTGAACAACCATCTGAGACAAAAGTTAAAGTTGAAGTCGCCAATATTGAAGGTAATATAATTTACACAAATGCATTCTATACTGGCATTACAATTGATTTTACGACTAAACCAAAAGGACTGTATGTATTGAAACTTTATTTTGAAAATGAGATAATTACGAGTAAAATTCATATCAAATAAATTAAACTTTTGTGACTATTCTGTAATCATGTTTGGTTCCTGCAACTTTCAAATCAACTTCTTATGACTCAATAAAACCATTACATTTGCACTTCGATCAGGAATCGAATGAGCGAACCCATCAAACACGAGTGCGGCATTGCCTTGATCCGGCTTCTCAAGCCGTTCGAGTATTACCTCGCAAAATACGGCACCTCCTTTTACGGTCTGAAAAAACTGCACCTGATGATGCAGAAACAGCATAACCGCGGGCAGGACGGAGCCGGCATCGCCTGCGTGAAGTTCGACCTGGCCCCGGGGCATAAATTCATCGACCGGGTCCGCTCCAACTCCGGCGCAGCACTCCAGGAGATCTTCGAAACAGTTTACAAACGGATCAATGCGATCGGCGAAAAGGATTCACGCCTGCTCAACGATTCCCACTGGCTGAAATACCATGCCGAATTCACCGGCGAGCTCTTCCTGGGCCATCTGCGGTACAGCACCTTCGGCAAACAGGGCGTAGAACTGCTGCACCCCGTCCTTCGCAGCAATAACTGGGAAACGAAAAACCTGGTCCTGGCAGGAAATTTCAACCTTACCAACACCGACGAGCTCTTCGAACGCCTTATCGACCTGGGCCAGCACCCGATCGAGACCTCCGATACGATCACCATGCTCGAAAAGATCGGCCATTTCCTCGACGAGGAAAACGAACGCCTCTACAAGGAATTCAAATCGGCCGGCCATCCAAAAAGGGAAATTTCAGGGCTTATCGGCAATAACCTTGACCTTCAGACGGTTCTCAGCCGTTCTGCCAGGGACTGGGACGGCGGCTACTCCATCATCGGAGCCATCGGGCACGGCGATGCTTTCGCCTTCCGCGATCCTTCAGGGATCAGGCCGGCATATTATTACAAGGATGATGAGGTCGTTGTCGTAGCCTCCGAACGCCCGGTCATCCAGACTGCCTTCAACGTTTCGTATGATTCCGTGAAGGAGATCAGGCCCGGTCATGCCCTCATTATTAAGAAGAACGGTCAGGCCGAAGAAAAACAGATCCTCAGCCCGCTTGAAAGAAAGGCCTGCTCGTTTGAACGGATCTATTTCTCACGCGGTACCGATAAAGAAATTTACCGTGAGAGGCAGAAGCTGGGGAAAGCCCTCGCCCCGGCCATCATGGACGCCATCGGCCACGACCTTGAAAACACGGTCTTCTCTTATATCCCCAACACGGCTTCCGTCGCGTTCCAGGGCCTGATGGATGAAATCCAGCTGACCTGCTCCAAAATCCAGAAGGAAAAGATCCTGCAACTCGGCAAATCGATTACCGAAAAGCAACTCGACGAGATTTTCTCTATCCGGCCAAGGGTCGAGCAGGTTGCTGTCAAAGATGCCAAACTGCGCACTTTCATCACACAGGATAAGGACCGTAACGACCTGGTAGGGCATATCTACGATATTACCTATGGCTCGATCCGAAAAGGTATTGACAACCTGGTGGTCCTTGATGATTCCATCGTCAGGGGAACGACATTAAAGCACAGCATTATCCGCATCCTCGACAGGCTGCAGCCAAAAAAGATCGTGATCGCCTCATCGGCGCCCCAGATCAGGTACCCCGACTGTTATGGCATCGATATGTCGAAACTCCATGATTTTATCGCTTTTCATGCAGCGATCAACCTCCTGAAAGAATCCAACCAGGGGCATATCATCAACGAAGTATATAAAAAGTGCCTGGCACAGGTCGATTTACCGAAAGAAGAGGTAGTCAATCACGTGAAAGAAATCTACAGGCCTTTCACGGCAGGACAGATATCGGCAAGGATAGCCGGAATGCTGACTACCACTGAAATTAAATCGGAGATCCAGGTGGTGTACCAGACTATTGAAGATCTGCATGAGGCCTGCCCCGGGCATATGGGCGACTGGTATTTTACAGGGAATTACCCCACCCCGGGAGGAAACAAGGTGGTAAATAAAGCTTTTTTAAATTATATCGATAAAAAAGACGTCAGGCCTTACTGATCCGCCTTTTTAAACTCTCCACCGATCTTGTCAACCAGTTCCAGGAATTCTTCTTTTGAAAGGGCAAGTTTCGGCTTGCTGAAATCGATATCATAGACTGTATTTATCGGGATGAGATGGATGTGGGCATGAGCCACTTCCAACCCGAGAACAGCTATACCGATCCGTTTGCAGGGAACAACCTTTTCAACAGCAAGGGCCACTTTTTTGGCAAAAAGGAATAAATCCGTGTACTCCCGGTCCTCAATCCCAAAAATATAATCTGTTTCCTTTTTAGGGATAACAAGGGTGTGGCCTTTTGCAAGCGGATTGATATCGAGGAAAGCTAGGAAACGATCGTCTTCAGCTACCTTGTAGCAGGGGATTTCCCCGTTGACGATCCGGGTAAAGATACTTGGCATGGTAATATGGATTTAGCGGGATATTTCGATGATCTCAAAATTGAGTTTTCCGGCAGGGACATCAATTTCCACTTTATCTCCAACGGATTTTCCCAGCAGGCCTTTTGCAATGGGAGAAGTAACTGAGATTTTTCCCAGTTTGAGGTTGGCTTCGGATTCAGGCACGAGAGAATAGGCCATGACAGCTCCATTCTTCAGGTTTACCAGCTTGACATTGCTCAGGATCAGCACTTTCTTCAGATCCATTTTCGATTCATCGATGATCCTTGCATTGCTGATCTCGTCCTGCAGCCTGGCAATTTTCATCTCTAGCATACCCTGGGCATTTTTGGCGGCATCGTATTCTGCATTTTCTGAAAGGTCGCCTTTATCGCGTGCTTCGGCGATTTGCTTCGAAATAGCCGGCCGTTCTACGGTGGTGAGATGCTCCAGTTCCTCGTGGAGTTTATCTAACCCTGCCTTGGTATAGTATTTTGTTTCTGTCATGATGGTAATAAAAAATGTCTGCCTGGATTAATAACAAAAAGACCCTTGGATCAGGGTCTCTTTGAAAACACAAAGATATGTCAAAAATATAAAATCCGGATTTAATATTTCAAACGGACACCGAATGATTGGGTTCCGTTAAAATTATCTGTGGATTGGTATGCGTAATCGATCCCTAATTTCAGGTCGCTCTTTTTACTTAGGGGGACTTCGATGGTACCGCCCAGGGCAAGGCCATTATAAGCGTTGGTCCTTTCGGGGTCGTTAACTGCATTGGTGATCCCGGTTTCATAATTATAACCTGCATGCAGGATCAGTATCTCCTTAAAGCTGTATTCAAGGCCTAAACCAAACTGGTCTTTCGTAAAAGAATTCGAAGTGAAATTTGCAGCGGCAGTCAGGCGGCTCGTTTCCCCGATGAGGAAATCATAGGAGGCGCCAATACGCAGCTGTGTGGGTAGTTCAAAACTTTCCGAACGCTGGTAAACAGAAATGGAATTTTCATTTCCCTGGAAGAAGGCTTTAATTGAGAACCCATCACCTGTGAATTTCATAGTGGGGCCAAGGTTCCTCAAAGAGATGCCAAATTTAGCCTGGTCGCGTTCGCCGGCAACATACATTACACCTGCATCGATTGACAAACCCTGTGCGCTTGCATCGGGTATAGATTCTGAGATGATACGGATGGTCATCCCTGCAGAAATACTGTTTGAAAAGGTTTTAGCGTAGGACAATGCAAAATTCAGCAGGCTGGGTTTGAAGGTAGCGCCCGTTCCATCCGGTTGATCGGTGGTGGTAACATCGAGCTCACCAAATTGCATGGAGAATACCGAGATGCCGATCACGCCTGTTTCCCCTGCCCTGACGCCCAATCCGAAATTAGATATCCCGATATCGGTGCCTTTAAGCCAGGAGGTCTGGGTAAAACCAAGCTCCAGTTTATTTACGAATGACAGGCCGGCGATATTGCCAAACATGGACTCCACGCCTCTGACATTTGCGGTATTCACTCCACCCCATCCTGCGCTTCCCGCCCAGGGATTAATAAGTAGTTCAGGGGCTCCTGCTTGTCCCGACCTGTCTTTATTTCCAGCCTGCACTCCCGATGTCATCAGGGTGAGGGCTGAGATGATTGTCAGGGCCGCCAGGTATCTGTAAAAATTCTTCATAATAGATGAAATTTTATTATTAATCATTTATCCTAGCCTAATTAAAATACGTTAAGGTCAGGTATTCTCATACCGCCAAACCATTTGATAATCTTTTCTCCGCTGTCCGCTTTTACATGGATGATATAAACCCCACCGGCAATCGGGACACCTGCAAAATTCTTGAGGTCCCAGTCAACCGAGGTTTTAACCTCATCCTTTGTGATCTGCCTGATCATCGTACCGCTCACATTGTATATAGAGATAACGCACTGCTCAGGAAGATTGGTGATCTTGATCCTGTTATCAAGCGCATTACGCTCATAGCCCGGGCCGCCGGCATAGGCATAATAGGGATTTGGCACCACCTGGATCAGGTCAAGATCTGATTTGGCTTTCGCAGGATTGTTATATTCGGTTGCAACCGATTCGGTCTCGAAGCGATACATCGGGAAATGGTGGTTTTGCGAATTCACAATTGCTGCAGAATCCATCGTGGTAGAATAAAATTGTGCGTATGGCTTAGCTACCCTGATCCTGATCTTGGCTTCATTATTCAGCCATTCCTGACCCGGTATTGCAAGTGGGATGCCTACCCAGGAAACTGTGGAATACCATACCTTATCGTAAATAAATACACCCTGGTCATGGAGTTTTTTCCCATACCTGATGAATTTACAGGCATCATAGGCCGGGAAATCATAGACCAGGTTCGCTTCGATACGCGTCACGTGGTTCATGATATAAACATAGTGCTTACCACCAAACCTTGCTGCGCCGGAGACAATATCCATTATACTTGAAGTAGGATTATAAAGCATATCCCTTCCGTTATCCTCAACCAGCCAGCTGTCTTCACCGAACATAATATTCAGCCTCTCACCGGTTTCGATATTAATTGCGTAACCCGGGAACCAGCTCATGGCACTGTCGGAAATATAGTTTGGCGCATTGGGATCATCGCTTGGGCCACTGCCTAAAGCAGCAGGATTGCCATCCCTGTCGACTGAAGGTGCAGCGCGGAACTGGAACCTTTCCACTCCACCCTCTGCCAACATAGCATCAGGGCACATTTCAATTACTGCAGCCCTCGTCCATTTCGATTTATCGGGAGTAAACACAATATCAACACTGAATACATCATCGAGGCTGGTAGAGAGCTTACTGTTCAGGCTGTGCGCAGGTCCTGCGGCATCCTGTTCATCAGCGGCGCAAAGTACGTAAGGCGCCCATGTCCCACTCACTATTTTCTCAAAATTCTGGTCCGGGTCGATTGGCTTCGAAGGCATACTGTAATCATTAGCCGCATTGGTGGGTTCGTCAGGAACCTGGTAAGTTCCTGAGCGGATCCAGTTGTATGGCAGGGTTGGTTCATCGATGTCGGGCATCCCGGCAAGCCAGCGATAGTTGCTGTCCTCATAGGTAAGGGTAGATTCCAGCAGGCCATTGTTCTCTCCCAACACTACCCAGATGGGGCTGATTTCATTGGTAGAAGAGGTGATCTGGCCCACTTTCTTTGGTCCCGGTGCATAGATAGACCTCATATTGACCGATATTCCAAGATCAGTGAAAATCTGCTCATTCTGCTGATCCAGCTCTGCATCGGCCGGATAAACCTTACCGCTTGCTTCGTCAATAAGGTGCCATTTTCCGGTTGTATAGCTGGTGGTATCGCCTCCCGGATCAAGAGCGGTATTGCCTGTGACATTGGTAAGCTTTTTGGTCCAGAGAGTGTCGAACTTAAGAATATAGTTACCGGTCTGAATGTTCAGAGGATCGATGATCTTGACGTTCACCGGGCCAAATCCATTGATGTACTTAGCTTCGTAGGCAATCGGGTAATCCGGGTCACCATAGTTAACTGTATCCCCGTTTACAACTGAACCCACCGGCTGCTTTGAAAGAATCTCATCAATTGTTTCCTGTTTGAACTCCAGGATCATCCCGTCATTTCCCTGTCCTTCAATACGTGTAACGGCAGGTCCGTCACCATACGCGGCGTTCATAACATCTCCGTTGACGGTTTTATGAGGGATCATGGTATATGTCGTGATATTTTTACGCCCGGGCAGGTAAGCCTGTTTCTGTCCGAATTGACCCTCCGGGTCTTCAGGAATGTAATTCAGATAATTATTGTAAGCATAAGCCACGGCTGTATAATAATACTGCTTATGGTTAACCAGGCGTCTGTCGCCGGTTGCGAAAGCATCATCGATCAGTCTGAATGAGTGCTGGATACCTTCATCGCCACCTTCAACTTCCACCACCGGGATATTGAACCCGATTTCCTTGTTGAAGTAATGGTTGATGATCCTTCCTACACCGTTTTGCACGTCGAATTGGGCAACGAGCCTTACTTTATCAGGGTCATAGTTACCATATTCATCTTTAGCATCACCTAAAGTAACAGATGCATCTGCGAGCTGAAATATCTGGTAGCCTTCAAACCTGTATAAAGAATCGCTTCTTAAAGTCTCATCGGACGGGTTTGGTTGGATGATATTCGGATCGAATTCTTGATATTTCTCCTGGAAGTTGTTTGAGCTTTTCGGATTAGTGATATAGACAATCAGTTCCCGGTCAAGTTCGCGGAATACGAGGTCAGGGGCATTTGGACCGTCGATCACTTTGAAACAGTTGTCGAAAAGTGCCTGGCATTTATCGTCGACTGTCCTGAGGAGTGTTACCGAGGCCCAGGGACCGCCTGCGGCTGCCCTTGCCCAGGGAATTCCAACGGTAATGTAGTTAACAGCACCGGGTTTCAGGGTGAAAGGTCCGGCTGACTGCATAAAACGACGGTCGAAAGGCGCATTGCCCGCTTCCTCTTCAGTCCAGTATTTGCCGTTCTGGTTATATCCACCGTTTGGTGGCTGAAAATCTGTTCCCCAGTTACAGGGATCGGAATCCCCGGGGAACATGAAATCAGTGACAGGACCCACTGCATTTGAACTCTCATGGGCATTGCCGCCATAAAGCATATAGGTATTATCTTTCCAGATACCACGAAGGAAATTATAATATTCCGGGGCAGTTTCCGGGTCGGACATGTAATCTGCACCCCCATTATTATGGTAGACAAACCTTCTCATACCGTATCTTTCGTCATCGACGATATGATTTCCAAAATTCACTCCATTGATGGCCATCTGGTCAACTGCAAAATTCGGTCCCTGGCCCAATATACTACAATCTCCCGTAAATGCCGGGTTATCAAATCCATCAGGGTCAATGTAGGGTCCCTGGAAAAAGTCAACACCGATTGCCGGGGGCTGGTCGCCGTAGGCTTCAACTTCACCGCTGCCGTCAATGGCTTTACCGTTGTAGCAATAGCCTAATCCTCTTTTAACATCGCAGCCTACATAATCATCACCGGCAAAACCAAGGTCAGTATCTACCCAGGGGCTGAAATAGGTCTGGGTAAGTTCAAAGGTTGACCTGTTGATCACTTCGTAGGAATAGAAGGTCATATTATTGATTTCATCGTTGGTAGCAAAAGCAAAAGCCTGTGCCCTTACTTCCATCCCGATAGGGGAGCCCTGGGTTTCAGTATGGGTGTTTCCTTTATCATTGAATACCCACCATAAAGTCTGGTCACCTTTGATGATCTGGTCAACCAGGATACTACCGGTAAGGGCAACATCGTATTCCGTCAGTTCTTCTTCCATGGTCCTGGCAGGAATATAGTTAGGATCCCCTGCAAAGTTGATAGGGCAAAGTTCGTTTTCAATATCATAATAAGGATAATCGCCGCTATTCGGATCATATACGCCATCACCGTCTATATCGCGGAATGGGGCAAGATAGTAACTCTGAAGTTTTGCTACATCACCATGTGCCGGCCAATCGAGGATCGATCTGGGGATGCTGTATCCCGGGAACTCTTCTGCTTTATTCTCGCTGGCCCACCATTGCAGGAATTCGTCGACTTCCAGCCTGGTGATCATATAATGCTGGTCGTATTTTGAGCAGGTTTCCTCGTCAATAGCAGCAGTACCGTCGGTTGTAAGCGGACCCGGCCAGTAATCGTTCCCAACCTGGCGGTAACGGATAGCGGCAAGTTTCAACTGGTTATTGATATCCAGACCCCCGATCCAGAGTGAACCGCTGAACATAGACGTTGCGGTTCCCGATTTAGGGATGTAATACTGTGCGCCGATACCACCCGGGAGATCCCACCACATATCACCACCGGTATTGATCCTAACCCTTGCATTATTGATGTCAAGGAACCTGAAACCTGAAGCTGCAGAACAGCCGGCGGCAGTGGACTTAATGGCGCTGGAATTCTTTTGTGATCCTACAAATTCCCTGGAAAAGGAAACACCTGTCAGCAATAATCCTATGAGCAAAACTGATAGGAACCGAAAGATAGTTATCTTTTTCATATTATAATTTCTTTTCATTGTCATTACAAGCATAGTTCAGTGTTGATCAAAAGTTAAAAATAACTCCGAGACGGATGGTCCTGGGATTACTGTAGTTTCCGGGGTTATTCACGGCCACAGCGTATAAATCACGGTATGCCTGTTCGCTGAGGGCATCACTGATCTGTTTCTGGGATTCAGCAGCACTCAGGTAGCCATCGTCATCAGCATTGCCCGTATAGGGATAAACGCTCATGATATTTTTCTGGTTCAGGACATTATTTATACGGATATACACATTCACAATTCCTTCACGCTTCTTTTCCCCATCACCCATAGTAAAGAGGAAGTCCTTATCGATGGTCATATCTGTTCTGAACTGCCAGGGGCCGCGTGAGCCAAAATAAGTGCCCTTAACCTGATTGGTACCGGTCTGGTTGATCCCGACAACTTTTGTTGAAGTTGTATAAGGTGTGCCTGACCCCCCGTTCACTGTTACGGTAAATCCAAAATAGCTAAGCCACTGAAGTGGAGGTTTTCCTGACTCCGTTCTTTTTGAGACAGGTCCGTTGTATTCAGCACCCCCTCCGAAATGATAATCGAAAAATATGTTGAACGAGTGACGGCGGTCAGTTTCGATCGGGAAAGTAGTCCTGAGGTTAGGAAGACCTGAAGCCAGAAGTGCCTGGGTAGTAGTCTGGCTTGAACCTGTTGCATTGGCAAACTGCAGGGTGTAATAAGCACTTAGCCTGACATTG